>DASXRR010000113.1:0-8797 GCA_036506475.1 Chloroflexota bacterium | reverse complement strand
ACTCGCTCCAGCCCACCCACTGGGTCAACTCGCCACCGCGCCCGGAAGGCAGCGCGCGTAGCGCCGCTGAGGACCAGCTGCAGCCCACCCACTGGGTCAACCCGCCACCGCCGCCCGGAAGGCAGCGCGCGCAGCGCCGCTGAGGCCTCGCTCCAGCCCACCCACGGGTCAACTCACCCCCGCGCCGGAGAGCAGCGCGCGCAGCGCCGCTGAGGACTAGCTCCACCCCACCCATTGAGTCAACTCGCCACCGCGCCCGGAAGGCAGCGCGCAGCGCCGCCGAGGACTCGCTCCAGCCCACCCACGGGGTCAACTCGCCACCGCGCCCGGAAGGCAGCGCGCGCAGCGCCGCTGAGGACTTGCGACCGCCCACCTGACGCTAGCGTCAAAGGCTAGTGCTCGCCGTTGGACTCCTTCTTGTGCTCGTCGATGATCTTGGCCTGCAAGTGCGCCGGCACGGGGTCGTAGTGCGACACACGCATCGTGTACGTCCCGCGGCCCTGGGTCATCGACCGTAGATCGGTCGCGTAGCGCAGCATCTCGCTCTGCGGCACTGACGCTTCGACAACCGTGTTCGGCCCGTCTGGCGTCATGCCATGAATATGTGCGCGGCGCGTGTTGAGGTCGCCCATGATGTCGCCCGCGAACTCCGACGGCACCGTCACCTCGACATGCATCACGGGCTCCAGCAACACCGGCGAAGCCGAAGTAAAGGCCGACTTGAAACCAACGGCACCAGCCGTCTTGAAGGCGGCTTCATTGGAATCCACAGGGTGGTACTTGCCAAACACCAGCGCGCAGCGCACGTCGACCACGGGGTAGCCAGCGATAACGCCCTGCTCCATGATCTCACGGACGCCCTTTTCAACAGCTGGAATGTACTGCCTGGGCACCACACCCCCGACCACCTTGTCGGCGAACTCGAACCCAGCACCGCGCGGCAAAGGCTCGAGCTCGAGATTGACCACACCATACTGGCCATGGCCGCCGGTCTGGCGCACGTGCCGTCCCTCGGCCGCCGCCTTCGCGGTAATGGTCTCGCGGTACGCCACCTTGGGTACGTCCAGCGTCACGTGCACGCCGAACTTGCGCTCCAAACGCTGTGTGGCCACGTCCAGGTGCGAATCACCCAACCCAGACAGAATGACCTCATTCGTCGAGGTCTCGCGGTGCATCCGCAAGCTCGGGTCCTCCTCGAGCAGCCGCGTCATTGCCGTCGACAGCTTGTCGACGTCATTGCGCGACTTCGGATGGACCGACGCGAAGTACGCCGCGGCCGGGTACTCGATGCCGGCCAGCTCCAATCCTCCGTCTTTGGTCGACAGTGTCTCGCCCGTCACCGATTCGGCCAGCTTCGGAATCACGCCAATGTCGCCAGTCACAAGCCGTGGCGTCGGTTCTTGCGACTTGCCGCGAATGTGAAAGACCTGGCCAACGCGTTCGTCCTTCGACTTCTGCACGTTCCACACGTGCGAATCGGCCGAGAGTGCACCCGAGTACACGCGCACATAGCTCAAACGTCCAATATTCGGGTCGGAGACGGTCTTGAACACCAGCGCGGCCAGTTTGTCGGTCGGCGACATGGCTTTGCCATTGGCCAGCGGCGCCTCGACGTCGACCGGCGACGGCAGCAGTTGGACGATCGCGTTGAGCAGCGCCTCGAGCCCAATCGCCCGCGCGCCAGAGGTCGCCAGCACGGGAAAGAGCTTCTGATCGCGGATACCGATGCGCAGCACGGCGCTGAGCTCGTCAGTGGTGATCTCTTCGCCCTCGAGGTACTTGTTGATGAGGTCGTCGTCGAGCTCGCACGCGCTCTCGACGAGCAGCTCGCGCAGCTCCGCCACCGTGGCACTCTCCGAGTCTGGAATTGCCTGGCCTTCGTGGCTGCCGCTGAGATACGCCTTGTTCTCGAGTAGGTCGACGACGCCGTTCAGACTGTCGGCCTTGCCGATCGGAAAGACCAGCGGCACGAGACCCTTGCCATACCGCTCGCGCAGTGCATCGAGGACGGCGCGATAGTCGGCGTTCTCGCGATCCATCTTGTTGACGACGATCAGGCGGGGCAGGTGGCCCGTACGGCGCCAGACGGCGTCGGTGCCCACCTGGGGCCCAGCCACGGCGTCGACCAGGATCAGCGCACCATCGGCGATGCGAGTCGCCTGGGCGACTTCGCCATAGAAGTCGGCATAGCCTGGCGTGTCGATCAGGTTGATCTTGTGGCCCTGCCATTCCAGCGGCGCCACGGCCAGACTGACCGACATCCTGCGTCTGAGCTCGTCGGGGTCGAAGTCCATGGTCGTGTTGCCATCTTCGATCGCGCCGACTCGCGTGATGGCCCCCGCGCGAAACAGCAGCGCCTCGCTCAGCGTCGTCTTTCCGGCACCGCCGTGCGAGAACAGGCCGACGTTTCGCAACTGCGCGGGTGCGTATTCTTTCATTAGCTGTTGGGACTCCTGACCAGGCTTAGAAAACAGCCGGAAAAACTAGTATACGGAGGCTCCGGACGATGATCCCGATCAAGGATTATCCGGGCGAGCGACGGCTATTCCCGTGGGTCATGCTGGCGATCGTCGTCCTGAACATCCTCGCGTTCCTGTACGAGGCGATGCTCGGCGAGCGCGCCCTCGACGTGCTGTTCTCCGCCGCTGGTGTCGTGCCCGTCGAGTTCACCCGCGGCGTCGAAGTTGGTGCGCCGCCGCCGCTCAACATGCCCTGGACCACGCTGTTTACCAGTATGTTCCTGCACGGCGGCCTGCTGCACATCGGCTCGAACATGCTGTACCTGTTCGTGTTCGGCGACAACGTCGAGGATCGCCTCGGCCACATGCGCTTCCTGGTCTTCTATCTGGTGTGTGGCATCATCGCCGGGTTCACGCATATTCTGGTCAATTCAGGCTCGCCCATCCCGAGCATTGGCGCCTCGGGCGCGATCGCGGGCGTGCTGGCCGCGTACCTGCGTCTGTTCCCGAGCGCTGACGTGCGCACGCTGCTGTTCGTCGGACCGTTCATTGCCCTGCCGCGCATCAGGGCCACCTTCCTGATCATCTTCTGGTTCGTTACCCAGTTTCTGTCGGGCGCCCTGTCGCTCGGGGCAACGAGCGAGCAGACATCGGGCGTAGCCGTGTGGGCCCATATTGGCGGCTTCATCGCGGGCTTCCTGCTGGTCCAGCTCATGGCGCCACCCCGTCGCTCAGGCTTCGCCACTGCCGACTACTAACGCGGGCGCTGGGCGACGCCTACAGAAGGTCCTTGGCCCTCAGCCGACTAGTGTTAGACTCAGTCACACTTACCACTGCCGTCCGGCAGCAGCATGCGCCGCGTTTAACAAGGAGGCGGACCCAGTGTCAGGTCACAGCAAGTGGGCCCAAATCAAGCGTGCCAAGGGAGCCAACGACCAGAAGCGCGGCCAGCTCTTCACCAAGCTCGGCCGTGAGATCTCGGTCGCAGCGCGCGAGGGCGGTCCGAGTCCGGACGGCAATGCTCGCCTGCGTATGGCCATCGACCACGCGCGTGAGGCCAATATGCCGATGGACACCATTCAGCGCGCGATCCAGCGCGGCGTTGGCGGCGCGGAAGGAGCCCAGCTCGAAGAGGTGGTCTACGAAGGGTATGGCGCGGGCGGCGCTGCGCTGCTCATCGAGGCGACCACGGACAATCGCAATCGAACCGTCGCGGAGGTGCGCGCAACGCTGACGCGCGGGGGCGGGTCACTGGGCGAGTCAGGGTCAGTGGCCTGGAATTTCGAGTCGCGCGGGGTGATCGTCTGTCAGGCCGAGGGCAAGCTCAAACCAGATGACCTGGCGCTCAAGGCGGTCGACGCGGGCGCCGAGGACTTCAGCGTGGACGGCACGTACGTCGAGGTGCTGACCGAGCCGACGCACCTGGACGACGTCCGCCGTGCGGTCGAAGCGGCCGGCGCACAGGTCTCCAGTGCCGAGGTGGCGATGGTGCCCAAGACCCAGCTCGAGCTGCCGGTTGATCAGACCACCGCGGTGCTACGCCTGGTCGACAAGCTGGAAGAGCTGGACGACGTGACCCGCGTGTATACCAACGTGCATATTTCCGATGAGGTGTTGGCTCAGGCCACCGCGGGCTAGCGCCCAGAAGGACCCACACAGTGATTGAAACATCGCGCAATCTAGCCGAATCCGGGGGCACCGACACAGTCGAAGAAGCTCGCTACTACCACGTCGATCCCTCGTGGTTCGAAGAGAATGCGCTGTCGTTCGAAGACGTCGTCCGCGCCCGAATGTGTGACACCTGTCGCGCCAAGATCGGCCAGGAGGTCGAGGAACGCGCACCGGTCTTCGACAAGGCCACTGGTCGCATGCGCTTCGAAGTCAAGCGCACCACATACGGCAGCGATCCGCTCAAGTGCATTCGCGAACACTGCGGGCGGGCCAAGAACTACATCCACCGCGATATGCCGACGCTCGAGGCGATCTTCCGCATCTTTCTGGCCAATGGCAACACACCGATGACGCTGGAACAGGTGCGCGAGCAGCTCGCCGAGTGGTGCCCGGGCGGCGGCTGCCAGTGGCTGTTACTGCCGCAGGAGATGGTCGAGCGCCTCGTGCAGAACGACAGCCACTACGGACTGCGGCAGACCGAAGCTCCCAGCGGCCACGCCTGACCTGACCCTGGCCGACGTCCAGGCCGCCGCCGCGCGCCTGGCCGGTCGCGTGCACGAAACACCGTGCCTGCGCTCGCGCACGTTCTCCGAGTTGTGCGGTGGCGACGTGTGGCTCAAGTACGAGAACCTGCAGCGCACCGGCGCGTACAAGATCCGCGGTGCTCTCAACCGGCTGCTCACGTTGCCTGAAGCCGCCCGCGCCCGCGGGGTGATCGCGGCCTCTGCCGGCAACCATGCCCAGGGCGTCGCCGTTGCGGCCTCCCTGGCTGGCGTATCAGCCAGCATTGTCATGCCGGTCACCGCGCCGCTGGCCAAGGTGTCCGCTACCCGAGGCTACGGCGCCCGGGTCATCCTGCACGGACAGGTCTTCGACGAAGCGCACGCTGAAGCGCTGCGCCTTGCCGCCGCCGAAGGCCTGACGTATGTCCACCCCTTCGACGATCCCGCTGTGATGGCCGGCCAAGGCACGGTCGCGCTCGAGATCCTGGCTCAGGCGCCCGAGGTCGATACATTGGTCGTGCCGATCGGCGGCGGCGGGTTGATCGCCGGCATGGCTGTGGCGGCTCGTGCATTGCGCCCAGCGATTCGCGTTATCGGGGTTCAGGCCACCGGCGCCAACGCCACCTACCTGGCCTTTCATGACCGCTATCCAGGCCCGCTGGCTGCACCCGCGACTATTGCCGATGGCCTGCTGACGCGAGCGCCTGGCGAGCTCACCCTGCCCATCGTGCGTTCATGTGTCGACGACGTGGTCACCGTGTCCGAAGAAGCGATCGCCGAAGCCGTCGTGCTTCTGCTGGAACGGGCCAAGACCGTCGCCGAGCCAGCCGGCGCCGTCGCTCTGGCCGCGCTGCGTTCGGGCGAAGTCCAGGCGGCCGGCCGGCACTCGTGCGCCGTGATCAGCGGCGGCAATGTCGACCCGAGCCTGGTGGACCGCATCCTGCAGTTCGGCCTGAGTGCCGCCGGGCGCCACGTACGGCTGCGCACCCGACTCGAGGATCGGCCCGGTAACCTGGCGCGCGTCGCGACACTCATCGCCGCCCAGGGTGCCAACGTGCTTGAAGTAGTCCACCACCGCCTCGGCTCGGTCCCGTCCTTGAATGCCGTGGAGCTCGAGCTCACGCTGGAAGTACGCGATCGGGCGCACCGCGATACTGTTCTCGACGCCATGCGCGCGGCGGGCTATTCGGTCGAGCTGATCCGCTAGCAGCGCAACGTTTTCACAGCCAAATCCCAACCAAAGGCCATCACCCGCTGGGATCAACAAGCGCTGTGCGTCGGCAATCAGTGCAGCGAGATGTCGACCCGCTCCTTGGGCGGCGGCGGCGGATTGACCGGCCCCTCTTGGGTATAAATCGGCCACCAGCCTTCGCGATCGCCATACACCATCCAGCGACTGATGCCATGGATACGGGCGTACTCCAGGGTCTCCTCGGGCGAGCGGAACACAATCGGCTCGCCGCGCGAGCGCAAGATGGAAGGCCCGTCGTCGAGCAGAATCATTCCGTAGCGAGTAGCGCGATCGGACACGGAGGCGAACTATACACGCAAGACATTGGAGATGCCATTACTCGAGTTTCGGCGCGCTGACGACTCAGACCGCGACAAGGTGGTCGCGCTCGTGTCCCAGATGTGTGGCAGCGACATCAGCGCGCGCTACGACTGGCTAGATATCGCGACACCCCGCATGGGCGTGCCCTGCGCCGCCAGGGCGTCGGCGGCGCGCGCTGGAGCGCTTGAGTTTGCGTGACATGCGCGAGCTTGGCGTGGAGTTCTCCTATGGCACGACGCCACAGCGCAACATGCATGTCTTCACCTCCGCCGGCGCCAAAGGCATCGCCGCCTTCGACCACTGGTTTCGCCCCCTGCGCGTTCTAGAGTTCGCCGCCAGCCGGGCCCGTCTCGTCGATCTGTTCACTCGCACCGAACGTTCAGAGCTGCGTGCCGGCCTGGCACGCCTTCATTCCCGTCCAGGCCACTCCGTTCGCCACCGGCACCTCGCCCGACGATCCCCAGGCCGCCACCCTGCTCGACCCCAGCGCCTGGCACTTCACCCTCGGCGACCACGACGCCGACGCGCTGATCTCGCCCTAGACGTCGGCAACAAACCAGCCAACGCTCTTGGCGACACGGAAGTCGCCCTCGCGTTCGACGATCGCCCTGATCCGATTGCCCACAGCGGCCAACAAGCGCCCATGCGCCTCCGGCGGCGCATCGATCACGCGGTCAATTGGCCCCGAGGCGTAGTAGCGCAGCGCGGCCTCGGCTGACGGAAAGACCAGCGCACCGCTGAGCACCTGCCGCTCGGCGGTCCGGAAGACGCTGCGCACCAGATCGAGATGGTCGAGCGTGAACCGCTCGGCAACAGACGTCTCGTCGGCCTCGTAGCCCAGGGCCTGGCACGCCTCGACATGTACCTCGTGCAACCGCTCCATGAAATCGGCGCCGTTCGTGGTCAGCACGACGCGTCCACCAGGCCGCGCCACGCGCCGCATCTCGCGCAGCGCTAATGGGATGTCGGGCACGTGAAACAGCATGTGATTGGCCATCACCCCATCGAAGCTAGCGTCTGGCAGCGGCAGCGCCTGGGCGTCCGCCTGCGCGTAGCGCCCGATAGATGCCTCGCGCAGCATGCCCAACGACCTGTCCAGCCCAACGATGCTCGTCACCCCGTGCCCGTGCAGCGCCCTATGAAACGTGCCCGGCCCACAGCCAACATCCAGCACGCTCAGCCCAGGCGCGAGCCGCAAGTTCTTGAGCAGGCGCAGTTCGAACGGATCGTCATGCTCGCCGTCCCACACCGAATACAACCGGTGTGTCTCCGCCCGAATACGCAATCGCTCAGACGACGAGTACTGCTCCGCGAGGTAAACGGGGTCCGTCGCGCGCTGCACCATCTAGACTACGTTTGGTGCGCCCGAAAGCAACGGAGCGAGTAGCCGCTCCCCTCGAGCAGCGCCCTAGGTACCGGGTACAGATGGGCTAAAATCCGCCAGTTCTCCAGGCGACGTAGCCAAGTGGCAAGGCAGCGGTCTGCAAAGTCGATTGTGACAGCGGGGCGAGGGAGAGTGCAGTTGAACTGAGGCGGACCTCTCGAACAGCCTCCGAAAACTGCAACTCCGCTACCAAGTAACGCCTCCACTCGCTTGCGCATTCCCAAGTGGCAAGCCGCCTTCGTAGACTCGGCATCTAGTGCCGCCCGATCCAGGCCTGACGCTTTCGATTGCTGCGATAAGCGCTGTCGCTCTGGTGATTGCGGCCGTTCTGGGCACGCGCGCGGCGGCGAAGATCAACGCGGCTGCGAGTCTTGAGATTGCTCGAGTCAACGCCGAAAACGCGCGGGAGATTGAATGGATCAAGGCTGACGCTGCGCGCGAAGCTGAGCGTGCGAAGGAAATACGCGAGTGGCGACGGAGTGTAGTCGCCCCGATCCTTGAGGCGATCGAGGTGCGAACCAAGCGTCTGCTCGAACTCGCGGATGCGGTCCAGCTTAAAGCCGAGCCTGAGGTGATCAGAAGACTCATGGTCCAACTGAACGCCGATCTAGCCTTCGCAGCAGCGATGCCGTACATGGCAGGGACGACAGGTCGTCTGCGAGACGCGCTCAACCGTCTAAAGGCAGCTGAGGTAGAGAACTACAGGATCCTTGAGGACGGACTAATAGCTCCAAAAGGCAGCTACACGGAAGAGACAGACCAGCTTGCCCGCGCGGCTGGTGCGACAGTAGGCCAGGCCATCACTGATGTAATGAGCGCGGCAGAGCATTACATCTACGGTGACAAGGCGTAGCCGCTAGGGTCTCGCCTAGCCACGCTCACTGCGACGCGTGCTTTAGAATGCTGATCCGCCCACTCTTCGAGACCGCTGCCTTGAGGTGCAGTGGTCGCACAAAGCGCTCTTACGCATTAGGCGACGTAGCCAAGTGGCAAGGCAGCGGTCTGCAAAACCGCGATCACCGGTTCGAATCCGGTCGTCGCCTCCTCTATTCTGAACTCAGAGCGCTTCCACGTGGAGCCTCAGGGATGTCGCGTGCCGTCGAACTGCTAACCAATTGCTAACGTTTTGAGGAGGCGCCCCTCGAAATAGCCGCATGCTTCGAGACAAGTACTCGTAACGTAACGTCTCTCGTTGTACCCGTCACCCGTGGCCGACGGGACCGGGTCG
>DASXRR010000112.1:0-5413 GCA_036506475.1 Chloroflexota bacterium | reverse complement strand
CGTGGCTCGGCCCTCGGGCTTCCTAGCCGCAGGCGGGCACAAGCTGCCGCAGGCGGGCGCAGGCTGCCGCTCTAGACGCCGCACACGCTTATGTTGCTGGCCACCCACGCGGATGTGTCCCATTGGCGAACAGCCCCTGTTGCGGCGGGTCGCCGCGGGAAGGAGCGCATAGCGAGGAACGAGCGGAGCAGCGACTGGCGGCGGGGGGCTGCAAGCTCCCCCGACCCAAAGACGCAGCCCGACCCGAATGCACCCAACTTAACTGCGGGTGCCGAAGACCTCATCCAGTTCGATCGGGACGGCGAAGGTGAGCTGGTCGAAGGTGCAGTGCTCGGGTGGTTTGTCGGTGCGCCAGCGTAGGAAGGTGGTGCCGTGGCGAAATCGGCCGGCGCCTAGCCAGCCGTGGTGATCGCTCGGCTCGACGTCGCCCTGCCAGTGATCGAAGGCGACCTCGCACACCAGGTCGGGGCGCAGCGGCAGCCAGTCCAGGGCTTCCTTGCCGTGGCTCCAGCGACTCTGGCCACCGCTCCAGCGATTCTGGCCGGCGCTCGACTCACGCGCGAGCATTTCGCCCTCGAGCCACGAAAAGCCAGGCCGATCGGGGTCGAGCTCGCGATAGGGCTTCAAAAACTCGACCAGCTCGCGCTTCTCGGCGGCCTTGAACGCCGACGTAAACCCGACGTGATGCAGCCGACCCTCCTTGTCATAGAGCCCAAGGGCCAGCGAGCCGACCGACGTCCCGACCTGCCCGCGATTCCAGCGGAAGGCGCCGACTACGCAATCGGCCGTGCGTTGGTGCTTGATTTTCAGCATTGCCCGCTGACCCGGGACATACAGGCTGTCGAGCCGCTTGGCCACAACGCCGTCGAGGCCCGCCCCTTCAAAGCGCTCGAACCACTCGGCAGCGCGGGCACGGTCCGTCGTGGCTGGCGTGAGGTAGATGGGCGGCTCGACGTCTGCCATCAGTGTCTCCAGCCGGCGCCGCCGTTCGGAAATCGGTGACGAGGTCAGGTCGAGCCCATCGGCGGCCAACAAGTCGAACGCAACAAATGACGACGGCGTCTTGCGCGCGAGCATCTTGATGCGCGAGGCGGCGGGATGAATGCGCAGCAGCAGCGCGTCGAAGTCCAAACCGGTAGGACTGGCGATGACAATCTCGCCGTCGACGACCATGCCTGGCTTCAAGTTCTGACGGAGCCCTTCTTCGAGCTCGGGAAAGTAGCGGCCCAGGGGCCGCAGGTCGCGGCTTTGAATGACCATGCCATTGCCGTCGAAGAAGACCAGCGCGCGGAAGCCATCCCACTTGGGCTCGAACAGCCACCCGTCCGTTAACGGCAGGTCGCGCGTGAGCTGGGCCAGCATCGGCTCGACCGGTGGCTGGACCGGCACATCGAGGCGCGGCAGCGGCTCGACTTCGGGCTGCGCGGACTGCGCGTCGGACGTCGTGTCGGCCATGACCCGGCCAAGTATGCATGACCGAATTGCGCGGTAGCATCGGCGCCCGATGCGCAGGCCGTCGGTGATGACCTCGCGAGGTGCAACCCAGACGTAGTCGCGTACGTCTAATGGGCAGGATGAATTACACGACGCTCATGGCCGAAGCGTGGGCCACGACCTGGCGCTACCGTTTCCTGTGGGTGCTTGGGCTTCTCGCTGGGGCAACAGGCGGCACGATGGGCCTCGGGCGCACTTCGCTGCCCGAGCTGCCCTCTGCCGCGGACTTCTTCGTGTCATTGACGCAATCCTGGCTCATCATCGGACTGTTTGGCGGCGTGGCGATCGTGGCGCTCATTCTGTCGGTGCTCGCGCGCGGTGGCATCACCCAGGCGACGATCGATCTGCAATCGGGTGCGCCCATCTCGCCACGTCAAGCGTGGCGTGCCGGCGCGCGTTGGTTCTGGCGCTTCCTGGGCATGCTGGTTCTGCTTGGCCTACTGGTCAGCGCGGTGCTTGGGGCGGTCATTGGCGCCACTGCGAGTCTCGGAGCAATCGGTGCTGTCCTCGGTGCGGTGATCCTGACGCTGGGCGTGATCGCCAGCATCGTCCTGGCCTACGCGGAGCGCGCCATCGTCGTTCACGATCTGCGCGCCACGGCGGCGCTGAGCCATGCCTGGCGGCTGTTCACCGAGCACTTGAGCACAAGCCTGCTGACCTGGGTGTTGAGCCTGGCGCTGGCGGCACTGGTTGGTGCCGTGGCTGGCTCGGTGTGGGTGCTGTTTGCAGGCGCCGCGGCAATTGTCGCGGTCGTGATGCTCGCGGCGATCGCCAACACGTTCTTCTGGAACCTCTGGACGCTAGTCTATTTGCGGCTCGATCCGCCTATCACGGCGTAAGAGCTGCCGGCGGGCGCTCGAGGACTTGCTGATAGAAGTCTTCGAGCCGCCTGGCTAGCACGCCAAAGTCGAAGCGCTCCATCACCAGCTGCTGGCCAGCCTGGCCGAGGCGCGCCCCAACGTCAGGGTTGCGCAGGAGATACACCACGCGTTCGGCCAGCGCACGGACGTCGCCAACAGGCACGATCAGCCCGGTTTGACCATCGGTCAGCGCCATTTTGACGTCCTCGGTGTCGAAAGCGACCACGGGCTTGCCCAGGCCGAGGGCCTCGAGCACGGTGATGCCGATGAAGCCCTCCAGGACACCTGGCTTGACGTACACGTCGGTCGCAGCCAGCAGGCGCGCCACGTCGCTGCGCACGCCGGTGAACACGAGTTGATCCACGACGTCCTTGTCGCGCGCGTACTGTTCCAGTTCGCCAAGTAGCGAGCCCTCGCCAATGATCAGGAAGCGTGCGCGCGCTTCCTCGGCGAGCACCAGCGCCGCGGCGTCGATGAAAAGCTCGTGACTCTTCCGCGGGTGGAGCGCGCCAATCGTCGACACGATGAGTGCGTCGTCGGGAAAACCGAACTCGCGCTGTACCGCGAGCCGGTCGTCGGGTTGGGCGGCAAAGTCGGACATATCGAGGCCGACGAAGTTGAAGTCAACCAACGACGTATCGCGCGCACCGACCGATTTCAAATGACGCCGAATCTCGGGCGAAATGACCAGGATCTGCTCTGCGCCGAGTGTGAGCAGCCAGTTGCGCAGCCAGGTCGTGACGGGTCGCTCGCGCGGTGAGTTTTGCAAACCCATCGGTGAGCTGACCACGCGCACCCGACCGTCCTTGCCATTGCCGACCGCGCGCAGCGCGAGATTGATCGCCACCGAGGCTGTGGCCGAGAACGAATGGACCAGGTCAATGCGCTGATCGACGATCAACCTTCGGATCCGCCGCGCGGACTGAGCGACGCCGACGGGTGAGGTGATCTCGAGGGGGATTTCGACGTGCGCGGCGCCGAAGCGCTGCAAGTCGGCGACGAGGTTGCCGCCCGAGGAGACAACCCAGACGTCGTGCTTCCGCGCGCGCAGTTCGCGCGCCAGCCCGACCACGATGCGTTCGAGCCCGCCCACGCGCATCATCTTCGCGGCGAGCAGAATCCTCATCGCCCGGGGCGGATTATAGGTGGAACTTCGTCGAGCCAGAGCGCGGTGACGAACAGCGCCAGCGGCATGAAGTGGGCGAACAGGCGCGTGGCCGAGGTGCGCGCCTGAAGGTCGGGCGGCGTGTCCGAGACCAGAAACGCCAGGATCGTCGCCGCCAGCTGCAGCACGACCACGAGGGTCAGCAGGCGGTACCTCGGCCTGAGCAGACGCGGCCCGGCCAGCGCCGCGCTGGTCGCGGCCACGACCAGCCCGCCGCCGGTGCGGACACCGCCAAAGATGGCCAGCAGCGCAACCAGCGTGGCGCCGAGCGCTTGCGGCTGGAATTGGGCAAGGTGCTCGCTCGAGGCGGCGACGGCATGTGTCAGCCGATACACCAGCCAGGACGCATAGGCGGCGACTGCCGCGGCGGTGATCGTGAGGCCGGGCAGACTGCGCTGGCCGGCTAGCGGGCAGCGCTCGGCGACGGCGACGATAACGATGGCGACGACGAGCACGCCCACCCGCGGCAGGCCTTCGTACTTGGTCAGCCCGGCCGCCGCGCCGAAGAGGGCCGCCTGGACGAGCCAACGCCGGTCGGGCGCTCCGCGCCACTGCCAGGCCGCCAGCGTCGCCAGGCACAAGTAGGCCGTGAGCGCCAGGTCGGCCTGGCCAGTCCAGAAGCCTTCGAGCAGCTGCGTCGTGCCGAGCACGATCGCCGTGGCGAAGAATGGCGCCAGCCATGGCCGGCGCAGCGCAGTGCGCAGATGCCAGGCGAGGCAGACGGCGAAGGCTGAGCCGACGAGCGCCCAGACGGTCTTGGCCAGATCGATCGAGGTCGAACCGCGATGGATCAGCAGCCAGGCCTCGAGCAGTGGCACCAGGGGCGGGTAGTACTCATGCACCGTTCCGGCATCCACTACCCGACCATTCATCGCATATGCCAGCGCCTTGAGACCCCAGTGCGAAAATGCGTCCCAACCGGCTTCGGGGACCGTGAAGGACCTCAGCGATGCCGCTCCTAACACCAGACCGAGGACAGCCCAGCCGTAGCGTTCGCGCTCGCCGATGCGCATCTTGCGACCTGGTCTCGGCGGGGGCTTGGCGACCATGCGGACCGCGAGCGCCAGTGCAGCGGCGACGGTCAGGCCAACGGCGACATGCGTGAAGGTCAGGCCGACGAGCGACAGCAGCAGTTGGCTGAGGCCGACCAGAAAGGCGCCCGTCAGCAGGTACAGGCTCCAGCGTGCGATGCGCACCGTCTCGCCTGGCCAGGCCACGCCACTCAGGCGACCGATCGCGCACCACTCGGCTCCGACCAGCGCCAGCGCGCCCAGGCTGGCCGCGTCCATCAGGACGTGACTTCGAGCACGTAGGTATCCAATGCTGGGCCCGTGGGCCGGTCGGCGTCGAAGTTGGTGCGCTTGAGCCAGTCTGTGGGCTGTCTTGTCCAGTGGGATGCGGGGTACAGCGTGGCGTCAGGGACGACGACGTAGCGCAGGTTCATGCGTCGCATCAGGTCGCGTACGGCCTGCTCGTCCTGGGACGCGCGGATATCGTCGTAGGTGCGCGGGTACAGCTCGTACCTGAGCCTTGGCCCCAGGCCAGTGTCGGTGCCGAACTCGCCGGGCAGCACAAAGAGGTAGCCGGCCGTTGCTGGGATGTGCTGCTTGAAGAAGCCGAAGGTTGGCGCCGCTTCTTGCCCCGGCGGCACCTCCGCTGGCTCCACCAGCTTCGTCAATCGGGCCAGACTCACCACCAGCCACACGGCCACCACGATGAGCCCGAGGCGCTGTCGCCACATACGCTCGCGCTGCGAGTCTAACGGACAGTGGTCAGTGGTTCAGCAGTCAGCAGTCAGCAGTCAGCAGTCAGCCGTCAGCTGTTAGCTGTTAGCTGTTAGCTGTTGGCTGTTAGCGGTCAGCTGTCAGCTGTCAGCTGTTAGCTGTTAGCTGTT
>DASXRR010000111.1:0-5590 GCA_036506475.1 Chloroflexota bacterium | reverse complement strand
GGAGGGTGTGTGACCTCGACCAGTGGCTGGTTGACGCCGCCGCAAGCGAGCTGCGCCCGTTCGTGAGCCTCTCGAATGGCATTCAGACCCATCATGCAGCTGTTGTTAACGGTTTGAGGCTACCCTGGTCGACTGGCCCGGTGGAGGGCACGGTGACGAAGGTCCAGGTTGATCAAGCGCCAGGGCCACGGACGTGCCCCGACGCACCTACTCAGGAGGCGGCTGATCAGCGCAGCCTGACACCAGATGGGGTCAACGTTGCGCAACTGCTACACGGCCTACTGAGCTACCCGGCAAGCACAGACTGGTCAGCTGGCTGCATCTAGGACAAGCACGCGCAACACGTCGCCGCGCGCAAAGACGTGTGGTACACGGCATTCGGCGACTTTCACCCCAACCACGACGTGCAAGAGCGCGGGATGGTCACGGTCACAGTCCATGAGGAAGGTCCACCCGCAGGCGCGCCTCAGACCGCAGCCAACTCGCCCGAGCAGCTGGCGGAGCCTGGCCAGGAGCCACCGCTGAGTGCCTGGCGCTCAGCCGCAAGATCTCATCAGTCTCGGCGTTCCGCCCCAAGCGGTAAACCACAGCAGTATCTCCACTTTATAGATCGGGTCCTCTGGACGTTCCCTCCGTACAGGGCGGGGAGCAGGGGCAACTGCTGCCTGACAAGGACGCGAGCTGGCGCACGACTCATCCAGGAGTTGCGCCTTCTCGCGCCTGCTGGCATGCGAGTTGCGCGGCGCCTGGGCGCGCGCCAGATCGAACCGACGTGCCCGCGGCACTCAGCTCATCGTCGTGGCCTTCGGTCCGATTCTTTGTGAGGCTAACTTCCACTGCCGGGTCGGCTTTTTCCTTAGATGACTCGCGGGCCGTCAGTCCGGAGGATTGTTCGATCGTCTGCTCTCCTCCCATCCATCGCGAACTGGGATCCTCGCGCGCCGGCGCCCGCGCGGGCGCCGGCCATTCCAATCGAGACTGAACAAAGGAAGTGCATCGCTGCGTGCTCCGCATCGAAAATAGAGGAGCCTCGCGGAGTGCGTTCCGTGAATCAGAAAAAGCAAATGTCAACTCGCCAAGCGAGCGCTGCACCGAGATTGAACACGGCGCCTGACCTCAAGGCTCTGATGCGCGACTTTGTGCGGCAGCACGCGCTCCGAGCTCTTGACTGGTCCTGTAGCGTGCCATGCTGGAGAGTGGTCGATGCATCGCCCTTCCGCCCAGTGGCAGCGGCACGATAATCTCCCTGCGCACCGGATTCGCCTGATCGGGCGTGAGCAGGATCTCCTGAGCGTCCGCAACGCGCTGTTGGGCGCCGAGGGCCGACTGCTGACGCTCACCGGTACGGGCGGCTGTGGCAAGACCCGCCTTGCCCTGGAGTTGGCCGCAGACGTTTTACCGCACTTCTCAAACGGCGTATGGCTGGTCGAACTCGCCGCCCTGGCTGACCCAGCGCTTGTGCCGCAGGCGATCGTTTCTGCGCTGGGGATTCGCGAGCGTGCGGGTGAGCCGCTGAGCGCGACGCTGATCAGAGCCCTCTCAAAACGCGAGTGCTTGCTGGTACTCGACAACTGCGAGCACGTGATCGAGCTCTGCGCTCGCCTCGTTGGAGAACTGCTGGACCATTGTCCGCGGCTACATGTATTGGCCACGAGTCGCGAGGCGCTGCGAATTACTGGAGAGCTGACCTGGCGAGTGCCATCTCTGGCGCTGCCCGACCCGCGCTCTGGGACGGATGAGCTGCTTCGATCGGCGGCAGTACAACTCTTTGTCGAGCGCGCCCATGCGTCGCTGCCAGACTTCCCTATCTCGGCACACGCCGCCGACATGGCTTGCATTTGCAGCCGACTGGACGGCCTGCCTTTGGCGATCGAGTTAGCGGCTGCCCGTGTGCGGACGCTCGGGGTCGGGCAGATCCTCGAGCGACTCGACGATAGTATTGAGCTCCTCGTGGGCGGCAGTCGTACCGCGGCTTCTCGCCAACAGACCCTGCGAGCCACTCTGGATTGGAGCTACGGACTGCTCAGTGACAGTGAGCGCGCAGTGTTCCGGCGCCTCGCTGTGGTTGCCGAGAGCTGCAGCCTGGATGCGGCCGAGGCGATCTGTGTGGACGGTGGCGTTTCCCAGCGTGACGTGCTGAATCTGCTGCAGCGCCTGGTGGACAAGTCGATGGTGGTCGTGTACGAGCGAAGCGGGCAGGTCCGCTATCGCCTGCTCGAGCCCGTCAGACAGTATGCCCACGAGCGACTGGTCGCCAGCGGTGAGCGCGGCGCGGCCCGCCGACGGCATGCCGGGTATTACGTCACCTTCGGCGAAGCGCGAGAGAGCGAGGCGACGCGGGGCCCTGGGCGCTTCGAGGCTGTTCGCGAACTGAACGGCGAGAACCCCAACATCCGCGCTGCGCTGGCCTGGTCGATCGAGAGCGGCGAGGCTCAACTTGGTCTACGCCTGGCTGGCAGTCTCAACTTCCTGTGGCAGATTTATGGCTCGGTGAGTGAGGGCCTGGCATGGTCGCGGCAGCTCCTCGCGCTGGACGGTGCCGACGAGCCGACCGCGGCACGTGCCAGGGTGCTGATCACGGCAGCGCGGATGGCGGAGTTGAGCGGCGACTTCGAGGCGGCGCGGGTCTTCTGCCAGGAAGCCTCGCCGCTCGCGCGACAGCTCGGCGACCGGTCGCTCGAGTGGCTGGTGCTCCAGTTCTCCTTGCTCAATGCGATTGGCATCGGAGACGCGGTACTCGCGGAGCGCTACGCATACGAGGCGCTGGCCTGTGCGCGTGCCGCCGCGGATCCGCTCAATGAAGGCATGACTCTCTTGGGGTTCGCGTGGATCGCGTGCGACCAGGCGGACTACGCAAAGGCCCAACCGTTTGCTGAGGAGGCGTTACGCCTGGCTCGCGTGGGCAAGGACGCCTGGAACGAGGGCTGGGCGCTGGCCCACCTCGGCCGTGTTGCATTGGGGCAGGGGGCACTCCGGAAGGCCAAGGCTGCCCTTGACGCGGGGCTCTTCCTCGCCCGGCAGCACGCGGAGCCTCCGTCACTCACGGCCATGCTCCTCGACGCGCTGGGTGAGCTCGCGACTGCTTCGGGACAGCCGGATGAGGCACGGGAATGGCTCGTCAGCAGTCTCGAGGTGCGCTATGGAGGCAGCGAACGAAACGGAATTGCTGACACACTCGATAGGCTCGCAGCACTTGCCGCTAGTTGCGCCCAACCTGCGCGCGCCTTGCAACTGGTAGGAGCAGCCGATGCGCTATACGACGAGCTCGGCGCGAGGCGCTTTCCAGCGGAGCAGCAGAAGCTCGAGCGTTGGCTTCTGCCGCTGCGCGCGGCCTTCGGTGAGCAGGCCGCCGATGACTTGATCGCCCGCGGCCGAGCCCTAGGAGTCGACGACGCGATCGCCCTGGCGCACGCCGGCGACGAGACCGGCACGCATCGAACAGCCGGTGGGCTACCCGCGGTCACTGCGTCAGTACTGACGGCGCGCGAACGGGAGGTCGCCGAGCGGCTGATGCGTGGGTTGAGCAATCGGCAAATCGCCGAAGAGCTGGTGATCGCCGAACGCACCGTTGCATCCCATGTCGAGCACATCCTGAACAAACTCGGGTTCGCCTCACGCCACCAGGTCGGCGCCTGGGTGGCCGAGCACGGCGTCAACTGACGTTCGCTGTTGTTATCGGCAAACTGCCGATCTTTACTGGCCCTGGCAAATTACCGATGAAGTGATGCGGCGGTCGCTCCTAGTGTGGGCGGCGTCCCACGTGGAGGGGACGCGCCATGACCGGAGTACGTTCGCTCATGCACATCGGCCTGATCGCAAGCCGACAGATGCTGCCCTGGATCGCCATCCTGCTCGTCTCTGCCGCCGTGACCTATGCGATCAATGGTGGGCTGACCAGTTCGTCGGCAACTCCGTACGGGTGGCCTGCGGTTTCGACTGCACCACTACCTCCGGAGATCGCTGCCGTCGACGTTCGCGCCTACGAGACCGCAGTGCGAGATTTCCGTGCAGGATCGTGCACCTCGCTCTTTGGCTCGTACAACTTCTGGCTGTATGACAAGGACCGCCGAGGTCCATGTGGACTGGCGGGGGCCGACGCCGCGGATCCGCCTCAGAGCGCTGCCTGGGAGAGGCCGTAGGTTGTCGTTCATCATGACGAATAGTCGTGATGAACGACAGTAGGTCGCCTTCGGCGAGGTGGGCCAACTGAGCCGGGTTGATATCTCCAGGTGAAAACGCGACGCGCATCACACGATTCGGCGTCCGGGATGAGATCCAGTTCGTCCGTGTGCGCTGGTGTCAACGGTCTGTAGGTTTCTACCGACCGTTGACAAAGCTGCCCGTCGCATCCGGGCAGACATGGCTCGGCCGTCAGGAGACTTACCGACTACGGCACGACCGGAGACGCTAGATCCGCAAGCCCAACGCGCCCAGTGCAGGCAGTAACCAGGGGCCGCGAACCAGGAATACACAGACTGGCGGATGGCGCGGGCCGAGGCCTGGGTTAGCATGCCGACGAGCCCGATCGGGGACACGTCCGGGCCAGGAAGGACAGCACAGCACGGCGATGCAGACACGCGGAGGAGGTCGCCGGCGCGGTCGGCGCGAGTTTCTTGGCGCCGCTGCCGGGCTTGGCGCGACGGCGGCCGGGGTGGCGCTCTGGGCGAGCGATGCGCCGCTGCCCTGGCGCGCCCGCGCTGAACCAGCCCTCATCGGCTACCTGCTGCCTGGCTTCGAGGAGACCGACGTCGGCCGTGTCGCGTTCTCACGTGGGCTGCGCGAGCAAGGGCTGATCGAGGGTGAGAACCTGCGCATCGCGTGGCGCTACGCCGGAGCGGAGCCCGAGGGGCTGCCCGGGCTGGCGACCGAACTGCTCGAGCTCGGAGTGCGCGTGCTCGTCGCTGGTGGCAACACCGGCACCCTCGCCGCACGCCAGGCGACCGATCGCGTGCCCATCGTGTCCGTCAACGGATTGGCGGATCCGGTCGCCGAGGGATTCGTAACCAGCCTGGCGCGGCCGGGCGGCAACCTCACCGGCGTGGTGTCCGCGGGCGGGACGTACGCGAAGACCGCCGAGCTGCTGGCGGAGGCGGTTCCCACCGGACGCCGGCTGGCGTACGTGGGAAATGTGTCGACCAGCACGAGTCCACATGGGGAGGTCACCGCGGCAGCCGCTGATCTCGGGCTTGACGTGCTGGTCGTGGACGTGCCGACCCAGGACAGACTGGAGCCCGCCTTCGAGCAGGCCGTCGCGTGGGGCGCCGACCTGCTGACGGCGCAGAGCGTGATCCCGCTCAACGTGAACCCGAATCAGCTGCCAGGTCTTGCGCTCCGGGCCCGACTCCCGGCCGCGAGCAGTGCATCCGGGCGCCCGTGGGTCGAAGCCGGCTTCCTGCTGCACTACGGGAGCGACAGTACGGCCACGTCCCACCGTGCGGCGTGGTACATGGCGCGGATACTGGCCGGCACCGACCCGGGCGACCTGCCCTTTGAGCGGATCGGCAACGCGAGGCTCACGGTGAATCGAGCCACGCTCACGTACCTTGGTCTGACGCTGCCCGAGCACGTGGCCGTCCAGGTCACGGAATGG
>DASXRR010000110.1:0-7248 GCA_036506475.1 Chloroflexota bacterium | reverse complement strand
AAAAACTGTCGCGTACCAGCGATTGGCCGCGAGTCGCAGCTCAGACAGGCCTTGCTCCTGGCGATAGGCTTCGATCGCGTGCAGCAAGGTGTTGTACGTATCGGGCCGCGCCGCGCCGACCTCGGTCAAGCCAGTTGCGTGTT
Source organism: Chloroflexota bacterium (assembly GCA_036506475.1). Taxonomy (GTDB): domain Bacteria; phylum Chloroflexota; class UBA6077; order UBA6077; family CF-72; genus CF-72. Next base: position 7,105 of record DASXRR010000110.1, on the reverse strand, counting down.
CGAACGTGCGCCGCGCGGCAAAGAGCTCGGGCGCGTGCTCATCGGCGGCGGGCAGAAACTCGGTCACCTGCGCCTCGATTTCGACCTGGCCGTTCAGCAGCGCGGCCGCAAGACGGTGATGGCCGTCGAGCACGTAGTACCCAAAGCCGAGTTTGTAGACGTCGATTGGGGGCATCTCGAGGCCCTCTTCCATGGCACGTTGGATGCGCTTGAAGCGATCCTGATCGGGGCGGCGGCGCTGACGACGTGCCGGACGAAAGTCCGGTCCAAGCTCCTGCGAGCGCCCAACGCTGCCGACGATACGGCTCGTTTCGATGGTGCGCAGGCCAAGTTTGCGCTGACTCAGCACGCCGGCTCGTTCGGCGTCTTCATGGAAGTTGCGCAGCGGAGGTCGGGGCGCGGGTCGGCCCTCGGGGTGCACGAGCAAGACCGGGCACGGCGCCGAGCGTGCGACCTGGTCGGCGACGCTGCCGAGCACGGCCGTGGACAGGCTGCGGCGAATATTGGTGCCCAGCACGATCAGGTCGACGTCCCGTGCGACGGCTTCGCTGAGGATCGTGGCCGCGGGCGCGCCGCTGCGCAGCAGTCCCTCGGCCGACACGCCCGCGTTGCGCAGACGCGCCGCCACCGTGTCGAGATAGGTGCGCGCGGTGGCTTCGCTCGGCGAGACGGCAATTGGATCGAGACTGCCGGGTGGCAGGACGTGCAGCAGCAAGACGCCCGCGTTCATCAGCCGCGCGTACTGCTCGACAACGGGCAGCTTGGCCTCGCCCAACGGCGACAGGTCGATCGGAACGAGAATCAGGCACTCACGCATTCGGCGGCGTATCGCTCACTGTAAAGGCGCGCGCGGCCGAAGCGTGTGACGGGGATCAGACGGAGCCGCTGACGTTGCTCAGCAAGTTGGCGATGGCGGGTCCGAAAATGATGAGCCCCGCGATCGCGAGGACTGCGACTAGCGCGATGATCAGACCGTATTCGACCAGGCCCTGCCCACGAAGTGGCATGCTGGATGTTCCTCCTTCTCCGAGGTGCGCGACATTCGTAGTCGGAGGGCTGCACGGGCCATGCCATCTCTAGACGCCGCCCGCGAACGCGCAGTCGCCGCCCTCCAATCCAACGTGGGAACGCAGCCGCGGCAACTGCTGGGCGCTTCGGACGACGCGCTGCGAACGGCGACGGGCACGGGCATCCTGGCCGACCAGCAGATGGCCAAGCTGCGGCGCATCGCTCAGCCTGCGCTCGAGGACGATCCAGAACGCGTGCCTACCCTGCCGCTGCGCGAGGCGAAGCGAGCCCTCAATGCGCTACCGCGCAACACGGCCAGGAGCTGTGTCGACGAACCAATCCGAAGTGCGGCGCGTGTCCGCTACGTGACCGGTGCCGCTACTACGCCCGCGCCGTCGGCTGACCAGGTCTCGCCCAGGTAGGCCTTGCGGATCAGCTCGGTGCCCAACAGGTCCGAGGCTTTGCCCGAGAGGACCACCTGGCCCGTCTGGAGCACGAAGCCACGATGGGCGATGCTCAGCGCCATGTTCGCGTTCTGCTCGACGACGAAGATCGTGGTGCCCTGGCGATTGATCTCCTGGATGACGTCGAAGACCTGGTCGACCAGGTTTGGCGCCAGACCCATTGAGGGCTCGTCCATGCACAGCAGCTTGGGTCGACTCATCAGCGCGCGGCCCATGGCCAGCATCTGCTGCTCGCCGCCAGACATCGTGCCCGCCAGCTGGGTGCGTCGTTCGCGCAAGCGCGGGAAAAGCTCGAGCACGCGCTCCTGATCCTGGCGCATGCCCGCTCGATCGCGTCGGCGCACGAATGCACCCAGCTCGAGGTTTTCGGCCACGCTCATGCGCGGGAAGATGCGCCGCGCCTCGGGCACGACGGCGATGCCGCGTTCGATGATCTCGCTGGTGTCGAGCCGATCGATGCGCTCGCCACGGTAGATGACCTGACCGGACGAAGGTTTGACGAGTCCGAGCACGGTCTTCATCGTGGTCGACTTGCCCGAGGCGTTGCCGCCCAGCAGGCATACGATCTCGCCTTCGTACAAGTCGTAGTTCACGCCCTTGAGGACGTGCAGTGGGCCGTAGTAGGTGTGGACGTCGTCAAATTTGAGGATCGGCTCAGGCATGCGCGCGCCGTCGCCCAAGGTACGCCTCGATGACGAGTGGATCCTGCTGGACCACCGCCGGGCTGCCTTCGGCAATCTTCTTGCCGTAGTCGAGTACCAGCACGCGATCCGAGATGGTGTTGACCAGCTCGAGCTTGTGCTCGATGAGCAGTACGGTGACTCCGAGATTGCTGAGGCTGCGGATCTGGTCCATCAGCTCGAGTGTCTCGGCCGGGTTCATGCCCGCCGCAGGCTCGTCCAGTAGCACCAGGCGAGGCCGGCCTGCCAGCGCACGCGAGATCTCGACGCGCCGCCGATTGGCATACGACAGGCTCGAGACCACGTGATCCAAGCGGGGCACCAGGCGATTGCCGAATAGCCCCACGACGTCGCGCGTCCAGCTGACCGCGCTGGCCTCCTCGTGCCGCACGCCGCGCGTGCGCAGGACCGATGCGACGGCGCCGCCCTTGAGTCGCGAGTGCTGTCCGATCAGCACGTTTTCCATGACGCTGAGGTTGTTGAACAAGCGCAGGTTCTGGAAGGTGCGCGTGATTCCCAGCGAAGCGATCTTGTGCGGTGGCAGGCGCGTGATGTCGTGGCCGTGGTAGGTGATCGTGCCGCCATCCGGTCGAACCAGGCCGGTCAGCATGTTGAACAGCGTGGTCTTGCCCGAGCCATTCGGCCCGATCACGCTGACCACCTCGCCGGGGTACACCACCAGATCGATGCGATCGGCCGCGACCAGGCCGCCGAAGCGCTTGACCAGGCCTTTGACGTCCAGCAGCGGTTCGCCATGCTTGAGCGTGGGATCCGCTTCTGAGATCACAAAGGACGGTTTGAAGCCACCCCGCGCAGCGGTTGTGGTCTGTTCGGTCACGCTCAGGGCGCCAACGGTCCGCCGCGCCGGAATCAGGCCCTGCCGTCGATAGAGCATCATCGCCACCAGCACGACGCCGTAGATCAGCTGATTGGCCTGCGTCATGTCGAGTGACTTCAGGAAGGCGATATTGGTCGCGTTACCCAGCGCGTGCGCCCACTGGTTGATGCCGGCCAGGACGATGCCTTGAAAGACGGTCAGGATGAGCGCGCCGATGGCGACGCCCGGAATGCTGCCCATGCCGCCCAGCACGACCATGACCAGGATGATCGTCGAAACGGTGAACTGGAACATGTCCGGCGTGGCCGTGGTCAGCTTGGCGACGTGGAACGTACCCGCCAGCCCGCCTACGCCGGCGCCAATACCAAACGCGAGCAGCTTGTAGTGGGTGTGATCGATGCCCATCGGCCCGGCGGCGAGCTCGTCTTCGCGTAGCGCCAGCCAGGCCCGACCAGTTCTCGAGAACTGCAAGCGATAGCTGACGAAGATGACGACCGCCACCAGCGCCATGATCAAGTAGTAGTACGGCCGCGAGTCGAAACCGAAGCTATAGCCGAAGATGCTCGGCGTACGCACACCGGGCAAGCCCTGGGCGCCATTGGTGATGCCCGCTGCGTTGCGCAGCACGATGGGCACGATCTCGCCAAAACCGAGCGTCACGATCGCCAGGTAGTCGCCACGCAAGCGCAACGTCGGCGCGCCAAAGAGCAAGCCGAACCCCGCGCACACCAGCGCCGCGATCGGCAGCATCACCCAGTACGAGAAGTGCAGCTGAGCGACCTGGCCCTGGCCAAAGCGCACCTGGTCCACCTGGCCGAGCCACTGCAGCGGAACCCACAGCACCGACCACGGGATCTTGAGCTGGAATGACGCTGCGAGGCCATAGGCGTACGCGCCCAGCGCGAAGAAGGCGGCATAGCCCAGGTCGAGCAGACCGCAGAAGCCGACGACGATGTTCAGCCCGAGTGCGAGCAGGACGAACGTGCCCGCGTTGGCAAAGCCGTCCAGATCGCCGCCGTTGGAGTCGACCAGCGGCAGCGCCGCCAGCAGGGTGAACGCGACCGTCCAGCCGAACAACGTGCGTCGGGCTGCTGGCCAGCGCGACCACGGCATGGCGCGACCGAAGCGTCGTCCGGCCGAGTCTGCGTCGACGGACGGCTCGGCTACATATGCAGGTGGCTGGAGCGAATCGGGAGCTTCGTTGGCTGGGACTGTGCTCACGCGCGTTGCGGCCGCTGCATGCCGATCAGGCCGTTCGGTCGGAACACGAGCACGAAGATCAGGATCGAGAAGATGACCACATCGGACCACGAGCTCCCGATGAACTGGCCGCTCAGCGACTCGACGAGGCCGATGACCAGTCCGCCCAGGACTGCGCCGGGGATGTTGCCAATGCCGCCTAGCACGGCCGCGGTGAACGCGCGTAGGCCAGCCACATAACCGACGATGTACGAGGTCAGCCCGTAGTACACGCCGAAGATCAGCGCGGCAGCGCCGGCCAGCGCGGAGCCGATGAAAAACGTCAGCAGGATGATGACGTCGATGCGAATGCCCATCATGCGCGCGGCTTCGGGGTCCTGGGCGGTGGCGCGCATCGCTTTGCCGAGCCAGGTGCGGCGCACGAAGTAGTCGAGGATGACCATCAGCAGCATCGCCGAGACCCACAGCAGCACGTTCTTGAGCGTGATCTCGACCGGCGAGCCGAAGATGGCCCAGCGTTCGCCCGGCACCAGCGAGGGGAAGGGCACGTTGTTGGCGAAGTTCGTGGCGAACAGGATCAGGCTCTGCAAAATGAGCGAGACGCCAATGGTCGTGATCATCGGCGCCGTCCCGGAGGCACCGCGCATAGGCTTGAGGGCCACACGCTCGATGATCACGCCGAGCAGGCCCGTCGTCAGCATCGTGACCGCGAACGCGGCGATGAACACGAAGCCTAGCGTGGCGCCAGTGAGCGGTGCCGAGCCGCGGCCGTAGCCCAGTAGGGCCAGGAACCACAGTCCGAAGAACGTGCCCGACATGAACACGTTGAAATGGGCGAAATTGATCAGCTCGATGATGCCGTAGACCATGGTGAAGCCCAGCGCGAGCAAGGCGTACATCATGCCCAACGACAACCCGTTGATCAATTGTTGGAGGATGACGGCTTCAGCGGGCGTCATTTTGGGGAGTGGGGACTGGGGAATGGGGAGTGAGGGAGGGGTCTAACTTTTCGACCCCACTCCTCACTCCTAGCTCCTCACTCCTAGCTCTGCGGCGCTACGCCGACGTACTGATAGCGGCCGTCTTTGACCTGGAAGATCGAGATGACCTTCTCCTTCAGGTCGCCGTTGTCGTCGAACGAGATCAGGCCCTGCATCGTCGGCAGGCTGGTCATCTGGGCATAGTCGCGCACGTTCTCGCGATTGATCGCCATGCCGTCGTTGACCAGGCGGGTGATCGTGTCTTCGAGCACCAGGACGGCGTTGTACGCGGTCAGCGCGTACGCCTGTGGCGGTGTGCCGAACTTGCCGGTGTACGCGGCGACCCATTCCAGGGCCTGCGGTTCTTCGATGCTGTCCGGCGCCGCGATAGTGGCGTACCAGTTCTCGGCCGCGCGGCCAGCGTCCTTCGGGAAGCTCACCGAGTACACGCCGTCGCCGCCCAGCTTGGGCACGTTCGGCATCACGTCGTTGGCCTGCACGGCCAGCTTGACCGCTGCCTGCTGCACGCCGCCGTAGTACAGCGCGTCCGGATTCATCGCCTTGATCTTGGTCAGGACCGTCGTGTAGTCCGACTCGCGCGGATTGAGCTTGTCGTGGCCGAGCACGTTCATGCCCTTGGCCAGCGCCTGGCCTTCGAACGAGTTGGCGATGCCTTCGCCGTAGGCGCCGGTGTCGTCCAGGATGTACACAGACTTGATGTTCAGCACGTCCGCGGCGTAGTTGGCCATATATGGCCCCTGGAAGGCGTCGGTGGTCACCGTGCGGAAGTAAATCGCCTTGCCACCCGGGCGGTACTGGGCCGCGAAGTTCGGGTCAGTGATGTCCGGATTGGTCGAGCTGGGGGTGATGATCATCAGATTCGCTTCCGACGCGATCGGCGACATCGCTTTGCCCGAACCGCTCATTTGCGGGCCGACGATGGCGACGACGTTCGGATCGGCAACGAACTGCTTGGTGTTGGTCGCGGCCTGGGCGGGATCGTACTGGCCAGCGGCGACGGTTCCGTCGTCCTTGACCAGCGGCTGAATCATGATCTTGCCCGCGATGCCGCCTTTGAGGTTGATTTCGTCGATGGCCATTAGCGCGCCATCACGCAGGTTGACCGCGTCGGCCGCGTCGGCGCCCGTGAACGGCAGATTGATGCCGATCACGATGGTCGACGGCACGTCCTGGGCCGCGGCAATCGGCACCGCGGCGGGTGCGCTGCCGCCAATCAGCGCCAGGGCAGAAAAAGCGGCCAATCTCCAACGAGCGAGGTAGCTAGTTCCCCTCATGTCGAGCAACCTCCTGTGGTGCCCTAGCCCGCGTCGGCGCAGGCGTGGAGGGATGGTAAGAGCGGCCCCAATGGGTGTCAATTGGGCACACCCGCTGATTCCGCCTCACGGCGGCTAAGGCAGTTTGCCACTTGCGCTGCACGACCACAACTGACTTTCCCTGGCCGAGCAGATCTTGGCGTAGTTGCGGGCGCCCGTTCGATGCCGTGCGTGCCGTCCTCGTCGACGCCCGCTGCGCGGGCTGGACGCCATCCGACAAGCACGGGGTTCCTGGGGGGCTACTCGCGGCGGTTGCGGGCGCCCGTGCGGTGCCGCCCTCGTCGACGCCCGCTGCGCGGGCTGGACGCCATCCGACAACCAAGGGTTCCTGAGGAACTAATCGCGGCAGTTGCGGGCGCCCGTTCGATGCCGTGCGTGCCGTCCGCGTCGACGCCCGCTGCGCGGCTGGACGCCATCCGACAACCACGGTGTTCTGGGGGGCTAATCGCGGCAGTTGCGGGCGCCCGTGCGGTGCCATGCCTGCCGTCCTCGCCGACGCCCGCTGCGCGGGCTGGACGCCATCGGACAACCACGGGGTTCTGAGGGGCTAATCGCGGCAGTTGCGGGCGCCGGTGCTGAAGCGGTGTCCACGTCGACGCCC
>DASXRR010000109.1:0-5912 GCA_036506475.1 Chloroflexota bacterium | reverse complement strand
AGTTGGCTGGTGACGCCTTGCGCGATTGCGCTGACGCAGCCGGGGTCCGAGACCAGCGACACGTCCGAGTGGGTGTGCAGGTCGATGATGCCCGGCATGATCGCCAGCCCAGCGGCGTCCACTACCTCCACGTTCTCGGTGCTGGGTAAGCTCGTGCCGACTGCGGCTATGCGATCGCCATCCACAGCGATGTCGGCGATGCTCGGGCTAGTTCCTGTGCCGTCGTACAGCCGCGCGTTGCGGATGACCACGCTGTAGCGCGCGACAGTGTCCATCGACGAGTCTCATTCAAGCATGGTCTGCTCTTGCGCTTCATAACCACGTGGAGTTCGGCTTTTTCGCGGCGGCGCTGGTGCTCGTGGTAGTAGGCGTCATCGGTTCCGTGATGCCGCTGCTGCCCGGACTACCGCTCGTGCTCGCGGGTGTGTACCTGTACGCGCTCGGAACGGAAGACAAGCGGCCCGAGGACGCCGACACTATTCAGACAGTCCAAGCCCTCTCGCCGTGACCGCGTTCCGTCGGTCACCGCGACGCTAGACGCGGGCCGTTTGTAGTCGCGTCAGTGCGCCGCGGCCGGCGTTTGCGCCATGACGTCGTGGTCGACGTGGCGCTCGCCCTTGCGCGTGCTGATGACGTTCAAGACCACACGCGCGCCATCGCCCGCGGTGACGATCACGTGCACGCTCATACCCGCGGCTGTACCTGCCGCCCACACGCGGGGCACGCCCGTCCTACCTTCGGCGTCCACGACGATTTCCTCCTTGATGCGAGGTTCGGTACCCGGCCGCGTCGCCAAACCTGCCTCCTGGGCGAGCGCGACGCTGGCGCCGGTCGTCAGCATCACCTGCTCTGCTTCGAAGCTGCGTCCTTCGGAGGTGCTCAGGCGCACGCTCTGGCTGCCCGGATCGAGAGCGGTGACATCGGCGGTCACCCACTCGGCGCCCGCGCGGCGGGCATGCTCCTGACCACGCTCCACGAGCTCTGGTCCGGTGATTCCATCCGGGTGACCAAGCATGTTGTTGATCATGGCGCGGCGGGTCATGCCCTTGTCGGCGTCGAGCACCAGGGTGCGCAGGCCCGCCCGTGCCGCGAAGATAGCCGCGCTTGCGCCAGCCGGGCCGCCGCCCACGATCGCCACGTCGTACAGATCACTCATTGCCATCGTTCTCCATCTCGAGGTTTTAGATCGGGCCGGCGGGCTGGGTCCAGCGCGTCGTCGACGCCCTGGAGCTGGAAGTTGATGACCTGTTCGTGCACTGGACGTACCCCGTGCGTTGCGATGCGCCCAGCGCAGATTTCGGCCGCACCGAGTGTGCTCCTGAAATGATGAGATCGATGCTAGGCTTCCGCGCCTAACGTCTGCGACGTGGCTTGTACCTGGGCGGCGGAGTGGCGGCGGGCCATCCACCAGCCGATGGCCAGCGCCAGAATCCCGGCAACGATCGCCGCCAGGGCCGTGCCTAATCTGCCAACCACGATCAAGTAGATCCAGCTGGCCTCGACGGTCGGATAGATCACCCACGCCGCACCGCGCGGGTCGACAAAACCCTTCAGGGGCGCCTCGGGCTGCTCCGTGAATTGCCCGCTGCCGATACCCAGCTGCCCTTCGAGCTCTCGCCCGGCGCGCTCGAGCGCCGCCGCCCGCTGCAATCCGCGCAGCTCGTACAGAAACAGTCCCAGCGTGATCATGAACCCGAACACGCCCGCCACCCACTCCCATGGCGGACTCGGCTCCTTACTCAAAACCGCGTACGCCCCAGCCCCCGAAGCCAATGGCAGAAACCCCAACAGCTTCGCCCGGAAGTCGACGATGCCCTGGTAGCTCTTACACAGCTCCTGGTACGCCAGGCGCTGATTGGCCACTTGCTCCTGGTCCGCCATCGCGGCGCAAGCGTAACACCCTCTTCGGGAGGGGCGAGACGCTATCGAGTAAGCCCGCGCAGGGCGGTTTCGAGGAGCAGCGGTAGTGCCGTCAGGCCGATGGCGGCGAACGGCGCGAGGACTGCCAGCGCCAGGGTCTTGAAGGGGAGGTGGCTCGACGGCGCCTCGGTGGCGGCCTGGGCTTCAGCAGTAGCAATCATTACGTTGACGGGTATCGGTCGCGTAGCCCGAATGGCCTAGGGGTTGGCGGCACAGACCCCCTCAACCAGGTGACAAACATCAGCCATCAGGGGGGATCCCCAACACCCAAGCCGCAACGTTGCGAAGTGTGCGAAAGTGAGCCGTCCCATGGCATCCCGGATCCCACAGTGGCGCCAGGCACGCTGCACGCTGTGCACCGCACCGCTGCTCGTGCGCGACGACAACGAGCAGGTAGTCTGCGCCGCCTGTGGTGCCCGCCTGGAAGTCCTACCGCACCCGACGGAGACTCGGGTAAGACACGTGGGCGAAGCCCTCGACGCAGTCAAAGGCACGCTCGAGCCATCGGCCGTGGAGCGCGCCCTGGAGCGCCTCAAAGAGCGTCAGCTGGCGCAGGCCGAAGTCCTAGCCGAGCCACTCGCCAGCGCGCGGTTCCGCCGCGCGACGATCGCCATCGCCCTGCTCGCGGCGGGCGCCGGCCTGATCGTGATCATCACGGGCACGGGCAGAGCAGGCGTGCTGCTGCTGAGCGTGGGCCTGTTCGTGCTGCTCGGCGCGCTGGGTATGCGCAGCGGCATGGGCTGGACCGTCCTGGAATCGGAGCAGCGCCGACGCGAGCGCGATGCATCACGTGCCCAGCAAGCCATCGCCCGCGAAATCCAGAAACGTGAACGACTGCTGGCCGAAGCGGACGTCAGTCGCGGGTCACGCTAGGCAAGGCAAAACAGAAGCGGCTACCGCCACCATCGCGGTTTTCAGCCCAAATCGTGCCCTGGTGCTGCGCGACGATCTTTTTCGACAGCGACAGCCCCAGCCCAACATTGCCGGCCTCGCGCACACCCGAGCGACTGTCGCCCTGCTGAAACACCTCGAACAGCTGCGCCGGGTCGCCAGTCGGTAAGCCTGGGCCACGGTCGGCCACGCTGAAGCAGGTCCACTCGGGCATGCACGTGGTCGCCACTTCGATCACCGAGCCAGGCGGTACCACACGCAGGGCGTTCTGCACGAAGTTGGCGAGCACCTGCTGAATTGCCGCGCGGTCGGCGCGCACGGGCGCCGCGGACGGATCGTTGTGCTCGACCAGCTGGACATCGCTGCGCATGGCTTGACCTGTAAAGCGCTGAACTGCCTCGGCAGTAATCGCCGAGGCTTCCACAACCTCGAGCTGAAGGGGTCGCTGGGCTGCCGCGGCGCCAACTTCGACCAGCGTCGCCAGTGCTTCTTTGACTCGCCCAAATTCGGCGCGCGCGGTGTTCAGGAAGTCTTTCTGCTGCTCATTCAACGGTCCCGACTTCTCTTCGGCGACGATGTCGACAAACCCGGCAGCCGCGTGCAGCGGCGACTTCAACTCGTGCAGGCTCTCCGCCAAGACTTCGCTGGCTGTGGTCTGGAGCGTCGCGAGGCGGTGACGTAGCTCTTCGTCTACAGCGGCATGCCCAAGTAGCAGCGCCGCGATCTCGGTGAGTGGCGCGAGCGCGCCGGCCGTATTTGCCCCAAACGCGCCCGGCCGCCAGGCGGCGAGACTGAGCACGCCCACGAGCTTGCCGTCACTCACGAGTGGCATGCCGACAAACGAGCGCACCTCTGGATACGGCAGCGCCACGTAGCGTTTGTCTTGCCGCACGTCCTGGATCTCCGCGGGACGACCGGTGGCGGCAACCCAGCCGGCTACGCCGAAGCCCACTGGAAAATGCGAGCCGACGGGTTGGCGCGGCGGTGTGACCGCCGCGACGATCACCACCTCGTCGTCGCGGACCATGCCCAGCGTGCCCTGGTCGGCGCCGGTCAGCCTTGCCGAGACACGCACGACGGCGTCGGCGACCGACGCTTCGGTCGCGCCTGTGACTGCCTCGCGCGTGATCTCGACGACCGCGTTGAGGACGTCGGCGGGACTCGGCGGCAGGGCGAGCTCAGACATCGAGTCGATAGCCCACGTTGCGCACCGTGACCAGGTAGCGCGGGTTCTTCGGGTCCGACTCGAGCCGATCGCGCAGGTCCGAGACATACGCGTTGACCGTGCTGTAGCCGGCGGTCGGGTCGGCCGGCGTACCCCACAGCGAGGTCTGCAGCTCCTCGCGGCTGAAGGCCTTGCCGGGGGTGCGCGCTAGAACGAGCAGCAGCTTGAACTCGGTTGGCGTGAGCTGGACGTTGCGGCGGGCGCCGCGCGGCTCGCGGACTTCGACTTTGTGCTCGGTTAGATCGAGGGTGATGTCGCCGACGCGCATGCGGCCGTCGGAGTCTGCTCTGGCCTGGCGGCTTGTCCGTCTGAGGACGGCTTCAACCCTTGCTGCGAGCTCGCTTGGATCGAAGGGTTTGGCCAGATAGTCGTCGGCGCCCAGCTGTAGGCCGCGGACGCGCGACTGGATGTCGCCGCGCGCCGAGACGACCATGATGGGCACATTCGAGGTGGCGCGGATACGTTTACACAGCTCGAGGCCGTCGATGCCGGGCATGACCACGTCGACCATGACCAGATCGACGTGCTCGTCGTCCAGGGCACGTTGGGCGGCTTCGCCGTCCTCGGCTTCGAGCACGCGATGGCCGGCCTGCTGCTCGAGGACAAAGCGCAGCATCTTGCGAGTAGTCAGATCGTCGTCGACGACGAGGATGTCCACGATGGCAGTCGGCTCCGCGGCGAAAGGTTGGAAAACCCCAATAAAGGCCCGTAAGGCGGCCGTTTATATGGGGATTTGGCTATACGAGGCCAGAAAGATAGTACTCCGATACCCAATCGTGACATTTCCGTAATACATTGCCGCTCACCAACTGACCTCGCAGCGACAAGCAGCGACAAGTCGCAACAAATTCTTTCTGGAGCCTAACCCCAATGACTAAGAACAAGATTCGCGCCACCCTCCTGTGGGCGGCCATGGTTGCCGCAATGATCGCCTCGCAGTCGGTTGCTTTCGCCGACACGACCTGGGGCTGATCAATGGTCAGCTTCGACACGACCTGGGGCCGCTCGACCAGGATTTCGTTTGACACGACGTGGGGCCGTGCCCCCAACGTAGCGTTCGACACGACGTGGGGCCGCGCCCCGAAAGTAGGGTTCGACACGACCTGGGGCCGCGCCCCGAAGGTCGCCTTCGACACGACCTGGGGCTAAGCTCCCGACAGCGCTCGTGACACAGACGCAACGTCTGTAACCACGGACGGCTCAACGCGCTAACTAGAATGCCGCCGCCCATTCACCGGGCGGCGGCATTTTCTTGTTGTTCGGACTTCCTCGGCGCGCTGCAATTCTCTGGCTGACGGTTGTCACCGTGGCCTCGTTTGCCTTGCTCTCGGCGCTCTGCTTCGCGGTAGCCGATCTGCGCGGTCTGCCCGCCGCGGCGCTCTTCGTTCTCTCCGGTGCGATCGCGCACATGTTCATGGTACCGATGCCGACCACGCGCCCGGGCCACAAGGCCGAGCAGAGCGTCGCCGCGGCAATCAACGTGGCAGCGGTGCTTCTGTTCCCACTCCATTGGGCAATCCTCATAGTCACCACGGCAATGCTGTTCGGGCGCCGCGGGCCATGGGTCAAGCGCGCCTACAACGTCGCTCAGGCCGCCACTAGCGGCGGCTGCGCAGGGCTGATCTGGCAGATGTCGAGCAGCCGCCAGGTCTCAGACGTGAGCAGCATTCCCTTCGTGATTGGCGCGTGCGCTGTCTATTTCCTTTGCAACAGCTTCACGATCGCGGGCATCGTCGCGCTAGCCTCGGGCATGCCCGTCACGCTGACGTGGCTGCGGACCTATCGACATACCTGGCCCGCTACGTTTGGCGTTGTCTTCGTCGGTCCGCTGATCGCAATCCTCTGGAGCATGTCGGCCTGGACCATTGCGCTTGCC
>DASXRR010000108.1:0-30891 GCA_036506475.1 Chloroflexota bacterium | reverse complement strand
CGGAGGGCACGTCCGGCAGCAGACCCGTCGCCCGCAGCTTGTCAGCATGCGCCGCCTGCAAGCGCAACCAGCCGTCTCGGACGCGATAGAAGCGGTCCAGGGCAGACGGGCCGGCGAAGTCGTGGCCGCCCCGCACCGCGGCCGGTCGGCCGGCAATGCGCACCAGCTCGCCAGACTGCATCAGCGTCGCGCAGCCTGCCAGTGAGGTCCATATCCGCTGGCCGCGGCCGGTCCGCAGGCGGTGGAAGACACCCAGGCACACGCCAAGCACCACAAGCGTTGCGGCGGCAATGTCGTTGACGGGGATGGTGAAAAGAACGGGATCGCTGTCGCCGCCCTGCGCGGACATCATGCCGCTCATGGCCTGCAGCACCGGGTCGAAGCCGGGCATCGGCGCCATCGGGCCCTGCTCGCCGAAGCCGTTGACGGACATCGTAACGATGTCGGGTTTAACCCTGGCGAGGCTTGCATAGTCGACCCGCAGCCGCTCCAGCACGCCCAGCCGCGAGTTGTCGACGACGGCGTCGGCGGTACGCACCAGGTCGTAGAACGCCTGGCGTGCATCGGCCGAGCGAAGATCGATGGCAAGCCCGCGCTGACCGCGGTTGTAGACGAAGCCGGTCTCGCGGAACGCGTCGCCTTCTGGAGGTTCCACCTTGATGACATCGGCGCCGAGCTCGGCCAGCAGCGCTCCTGCGAACGGCCCGGCCAGAATCGCACCCAGATTCAGCACGCGGTAGCCCGCCAGAGGACCGCGCTGAGCGGTCGGCGGGGCGCCTCCGGCGTGCGGGACGCGCTGGCCAGTCGATGGCATCGCCATCGTGCTGCCCCAGGGTCGGGGCAGGGGCGCGGATCTGGCCAGGAGTATCGGTCAGCACCAGCGGTACTCCGGGCATCAGCACGGGTCCGCGGTGTGGGTCGACCACCTCAGCACACAGTCCATTGGCCCGCACCAGCGGGTGGTCGAGCCACTCGTCACGTTCGCCGAGCGGACCGGCCGGGCAGTCGCCCTGTCCCAGAAGGGCGATCCACTCGTCACGCGGTCGCGTTCGGAACGCATCGGCCAGCCGACCGCAGACCCAGCCGCGGTTCTCGGGCAGCAGGATGCGTGCGGGGAGTCCCGCGATGCGTTCGTCGGCGAACAGGTCGCCGATCCCCAGCACCCGGAAGGCGTTGGCCTGGAACTTCGGGGTGAGTGCCGCAAGAAACAGCCAGCGGCCGTCTTGAGCCTGGTACGTCGTGTAGCACGGGTGCCGGCCGCCGGGCCCGACGTTGGTGGGTAACGGCTGCTGGTCGAGCGCGACACTGGACTGCCCGGCGCAACAGATCATCACACCGTGGACCCCGGCGACGGTGACCACCTGGCCGAAGCCCGATCGGTGCCGCTCGATCAGTGCCGCGACTGCCGCGGCCGCGGCCCACGATCCCTGGACATACAGGGTGGTCGGATAGACCAGGTCGATCGGCCCGCCGTCGAAGGACGATTGGCGAGCAGACGGTCCGGCGAACGCCTGCAAGAGACCGTGCGATTCCGCCCCGCCGGCCCAGGGTGTGTGCGTCGGGGTGTACGGGGGTGTGTGCACGACAACAAGGTGCGGGTAGGTAGCGGAGAGCATCCGCCGATCGTCCGCGATCGACGGCTCGCTCAGGATGCACAGGTCGGCGCCAGCCAGCAGCCTGGCCAGGCGCTCCTGCCCCGCCGCTGTCTCGCGTTCGACGACGATGCTGCGCTTGTTGCGGTTCCAGACGGCAGCGATCGTGCCGGATCGCCGGTCGGCGGCTCGACCTTGATGACGTCGGCGCCGAAGTCAGCCAGCAGCATCGCGGCGATGGGCCCGGCGATGCCGGTGCTGCAGTCGAGCACGCGAATCGCGTTCAGCGCCAGGCTCACGTTGGGCTCGATTGCAAGCTCATGGCTGTGGCACGAACGGGTGCCGCCTGCCGACCAGATACCTGCACTCCGCCGCGGAAGACTGCGCGTACGCGGCTTAGCGCCGTCACGTCCTTGGACGGGTCCCCGTCGACGACGATCAGGTCGGCCAGTTTGCCCGGCTCGAGGGTCCCGATCTGGTCCCCGAAACCGATCGCCTCGGCTGTCACTTTCGTCGCCGACACCAGCACCTGCATGGCCGTCATCCCGCCGTGTGCCATCAACTGCAGGTCGTAGTCGAGGTGCCCAAACGCCAGGTTGCCGCACCCGGAGTCTGACCCGGCCACCATCCGCTCGAGCAGCCCCACGTCGAGCATCCGCCCGAAGTGCTCGACGCGCGTATTTACCCGCCGCTCGACCGCCGCCAGCCGGGCCTCCTCTTCAGAGGTAAGCCCGTCCGCCTCGCGCCTGGCACGCAATTCGAGCACTGTGGGGTAGCCGGACGCCTGGAGCGTCGGGCTCACGTACATCCCCGCGTCGCGCATCTGCTCGGCGATGGCGGGGTCGTAGCGCATCTCACCATCCGGTTCGAGGAACTCGGCGTGCTCCATCAGGTCCAGCCCGGCCTGGTTGGCGCGCAGCATGGATTCCTTTGCCCGGCAGTGCACAACCGTTGGACGGCCGAGGGCATGCGCCTCCTCCGCCGCCGCGCGCAGCTCTTCCACCGAGTACGACGCTCGACCAGGGATGGTCCCACGTGTCCCACCACCCGAGGCCACCACCTTGATGTGGTCGGCGCCTTCGTGGACCAGCCGCCGCACTGCCTTGCGGATTTCCACCTCGCCGTCCGCCGCCCCGTTGCACCAGTGCATGTGCCCGCCCGAGCAGGTGACAGGGCGCCCGCACATGAGCATCCGCGGGGCCGGTAAATACCCGCGCCGCACACCTTCGCGGAGGAGGAAGCCAACCCGGTTCCGCGCGCCGTTGTCCCGCAGCGTTGTCACGCCAGCGGCGAGGTGTCGGCGCAGGTTCGCACCCCGGCCAGAATCAATAGCTCGTCCGGGTCCTCGTCCATCTCCTCTTACGAGCGCCCGTCACCCGCCAGGCTGAAGTGGGTGTGTTCGTCGATCAAGCCGGGTGCGATCCAATGCGGCCGAAAATCGTGCTCGATGGTCTCCCAGCCAACTGCCGTCCGAAGCGCGTCGATCGCCCCCACGGCCGTGATCCGCCCATCCTCGATCCGCACCGCGGCGTTGCGCAGCGGCGCGCGACCGGTCCCGTCAACCAGGCCCGCGCAGTAGAGCAGCGTTGCTTGCATAATCCGCTAACGATAGGCGGGCCTCAGGCACATTCGGTCTCGGTGCCAGTCCACCGGCGGGGCTTCTGCACGCTAGGATTCGCTGCGATGTATGCGCGTGCCTCCCACCACAGGTCGGCCCAGTGGCGCCAGTCGTGGATCTCCTGGCTCGGCTCGGCACGGCTGCGCGCCACAAACGCGGGCAGCCAGTCGCGTCCTGTGGGCTGGCCAATCGGCTGGTAGCGCAGATCGAAGCTCCAGCGCACCGCGTTGCTCAGGTTGCGGAGCGAAGAGTGCATTGTCAGCCGATGCATGAACAGCGCGCTGCCCCGCTTCATCTCCACCGGGACTCCGCTCGAGCCGCGAATTACTTCGGGGATCCGCAAGTCGAACACCTGCCCCGGCCGGCTCGGGCAGTGCAACAGGAGGCCACGCGTGTGGCTCTCAGGCACGACGCACAGGCAACCATTCTGAATCGTCGCATCGAAGACGGGGAACCACACCGTCAGCATCTCCGTGTTGTCGACGAGCTCCGTCGCGACGCCCTGGTCCTGGTGCCGCTCGGTAGCGCTGAACATCGTATTCCTGTCCTGAAACTTCTGGTTGAGGACATGCTCCGGTGGCTTGATGCGCACGTGCTGGATGGGGTTGGACAGGATCTCGTGGCCGATCAGCTGCTCCACGACGTCGAGCAATCGCGGGTGGGTGATCAGGTCGAACACAGCTGGGCCCGTGTGCATCGGCGAGTCCTCGGTGATCGGGCCGGACAGCGTGATGTCGAACGGCCGGTAGCCTTCAGGCCCGGCATCGTTGAGGACGTGGCCGAAGCGTTCCGAAAACGGCAAGTCTTCGTACGTCGAATCGATCAGCCCGCGAGCATGCCAGTCGGCGGCAAGTTCGTCCAACTGCTGCGTGTATTCGTCTACGACCGGATCGAGGTCCGCGACTGACTCAAACACGTCCTCGATGACGAGGTAGCCGTCCCGCTCGAAGCGTTCCCGATCGACCCGAATCGCCGATGCCATTGCCACGCTGTACTCCTTGCCGTTGCCCATGCTCACGCTGCCTGTTCATAGTAATGACCTCATGCAGTCGCAGCCGCGCGGCGGCGATCGCCGTCGGTCGGCGTGAACCTTGGCCTCGCCTGGTCGACGCCGTACCAGTCCGTGGCCGCTGCTCGGGCAATTGGGTTCAGGCGGGTTGCAAGATGCGCCAGCGAACGGCCTTGTTCACCAGATAGGGCGGCAGTTGGCCATCCAGCAGCGCGAGCACATTCTGCTCTGTCATCTCGGCGCAGCGGCGCATCGACGCATCAGCGTGCGACAGGCCATGCGGCGTACCGATGACGTTGGCCATGCTGAGCAGCGGATTGTCGCGCTCCGGCGGCTCCTTCTCGAACACATCCAGGCCGGCGCCTGCCAGACGACCGGCCTGTAAGGCGGCGATCAGGGCAGGCTCGTCGATCACACCGCCACGGCTCGTGTTGATCAGGAATGCCGTCGGCTTCATCAGCGCCAGGCGTTCGGCATTCAGCAGATGGAATGTCTCGGGCGTCAGCACCGGATGGAGCGTCACGAAATCGCTGAGTCGAAGGACATCTTCGAGGGATGTCAGTTCGGGACCACTGACATACGGGTCATACGCCAGCACGTTCATGCCAAAGGCACGGCACAGCTCGGCAGTGCGCCGGCCGATGCGGCCATACCCGACGATACCGACCGTCTTGCCGAGGAGTTCCAGGCCACCCATCGCCCGCGTCGGCTCGATTCCGTCGCGGGCGGCCTGTACCCAGACTGGCAGTTGCTTGGCCAGCGCCAACATCAGCAGTAGTGCCGACTCGGCGGCCGTGACCGTATTCCCAGGCGAATTTGCGACAGGAATCCCCAACTCCGTCGCGGCCAGCACGTCCACCTTCTCCACTCCCACGCCGCCAGTCACGACCCCACGCAGTCGAGTCGTGCCTGCCAGCGAGGCGCGGCCGACGTAGTCGCGCCGCGCAATCAGCACGTCCGCCGACGCCAGATCCGCGGCCAATGCTGGCCCATCCTGGGCATCCGTCAGTCGCACCTCGCACCGCTCGACCAGGCGCGGCATGTCCCGCGCGATGGATTCCGTGTCCGAAAAGTTTCGCGCGCAATTGAAAAAGACGACGGGTCGCGACATGCGACAAGCAATACCATACCTTTGGCGTGCGCCCAACCTCATTCGGACGACGATGATGCTCGGCGAACGCACGGCCGACCTGACTATGCGGCGCGTCTTGCGCGCTCGCCCAGGCACGCGACCCTCTGGGTGCGCCGCCCGTCGAATCGCAATCTGGCTCGCATTGTGAAGTCCGACGGCGAGCACCAGAAGATCGCGCCCGCGATCTACAGCGGGCTCGAGGACCAGCCCGCGGCCACTTCCGCGGAGCACATCCGCAACAGCCTGCAGAATGTCATCCACTCGACTCGCCTCGTCAGTGCTGGCTCGCTAAGCCAGTTCGTGCGCGCGAGCCGGCAACCCGTGGATGGTCGCGTCGCCACTTCGCGGAATGTTCACTTCGCAGACTCACGACTACGTCAAGAAAATCCTCAACTACTGGTGGATCAATCGATACCTTTGGGCGAGATGATCTGATTCTCGAGCTGCCGCTGACGCTCGCCGCGTGATCGGCCCGATGTGGCGATCGCAGCTCAGCGGGCACGATTCTCGCGTTCGCACCTGTTTGCTGCTCGACACGCGTCCAGAGGATCACCACTCCGTAAGCTTCCAGACCTCCGCCGAAGATTCGGAAATGGGAACATTGGAGCGGACTCTAGCGAGTGTCGCTACCGCGGCTTGAGGGGGGCCATCGCATCCGCGCCGCGCAAGACTGCGGTCGGGGTGACTGCGCGCCGGGTCGCGCTCGCCGCGGCCGCTGGGGCGGATGCCGAGGCTGTTCTCGGCGTGGCCGAGCGCTCAATTTGCGAAACCCCAACACCCATGACCTGTTGCCATCCAAGCAAGCGCGGCTCGGCGACGCAGGTAAACCTGCATGTGACCTCGAGAGTTGGAAATCCGTCCGTGACCTGCACGGACCGGGGCGTTACCCTTGATGCGGTCTCAGCACGGCCTATCAGGCGCATCGGTGGCAGAAGGGGAAGGCCGAGGGCACGAGCGCGTGTTTGGGGGCGAATCGAGGGCGAGGGAGAAACGAGCATGGCGTTCGGGGTCCGATCCACGGCTATTGCCGCCGCATTGTCGCTTCCGCTGTTGGTCAGCCTGTCAGTGGCACCAGTTACCGCCGCGCAGCCAGCGGGTCCTGCAGCGAAGAGCTACATCGTCGTGCTGCGGGACGGCGAGGACGCGCGTCAAGTGGCACATGAGCACGCGAATTCGCACGCACTGAGCATCGACTTCGTGTACGAGCACGCGTTGAGCGGGTACGCGGCAGCCATACCGGCCAATCGACTGAGCCAGATCCAGGCTGACACACGCGTGTTGTTCGTGTCCGAGGACCGGCCGGTCCAGGCCGTCGCGCAGACGCTGCCAACGGGCGTCGACCGCATCCAGGGCGATGTCAGCAGCACACTATCGGGCAACGGCTCGGGCTCGGTGACCATCGGCGTCGCGGTCATCGATACCGGCATCGATCTCGACCATCCCGAACTCAATGTGGCGGGCGGCGTCAACTGCTCGACGGGCCGAAGCTTCAATGATGGCAACGGTCACGGCACGCATGTGGCCGGCACGATCGCCGCCAAAGACGATGGCAACGGCGTCGTCGGTGTTGCACCGCGCGCCTCGCTGTACGCCGTCCGCGTCCTGAACAACGCTGGCTCCGGCAGCTTCGCTTCCGTCGCGTGCGGCGTCGACTGGGTGACCGCCAACGCGGCATCGCTGGGGATCAAAGTGGCGAACATGAGTCTGGGCGGTAGTGGTTCGGACGATGGGAATTGCGGCAACAGCAACTCGGACGCGCTGCACAAGGCGATCTGTAACTCGGTGGCAGCCGGGGTGACCTACGTAGTGGCCGCGGGCAACTCGAATACCGATTTCGCCGGGTTTGTGCCGGCCGCCTACAACGAGGTGCTGACCGTCACTGCAAGCGCCGACTTCAACGGCCAGCCCGGCGGCGCCGCCGCGGCCACCTGCCGATCTGACGTGGACGACACCGCCGCCGACTTTAGCAACTTCACCATCGCCGGCAGCTCAGATGTGGGTCATACGATTGCTGGTCCGGGCGTGTGCATCCTGTCGACGTGGAAGGGCGGCGGCTACAACACGATTTCGGGCACCAGCATGGCGACACCGCACGTGACTGGCACCGCGGCTCTGTGCATCGCCGCTGGCAGGTGCTCCGGTACTCCGACAAATGTCATATCCAAGCTGCGGTCCGACGCGGCGGCGCAGCCCGCTTCGTACGGCTTTGTCGGTGATCCAAACCACTCGATTAGCGGTGGAGGACCGGGAGGGAAAACGCTCTACTACGGCTACCTCGTCTACGCCGGTGGCTACTGAGCCAGCGCTACGGCGGCTCAATCATGCGTACGGCTGGAGGTGCTGGCCATCCGCTGGGACCTTGAGTGCCCGTGATACGGGAGCTGCCGCTGACGCTCGCCGCCAATCCTCCTGACGCGGGGTTGCATGGTGTCCATGGGTCGCCCCGACCTGGCGGCACTCCGCACGAGGCGCTCTCGACGATAGTCGGTCGTAGTCCGAGTGCATTCATCAAGCAGTGCACCACCCGGAACCAGCCCACCGATCGTCGCTCGCTGCCTGACGGCCCGCTTCGCCACCGCGCGGCGAAGCCGGCGTCAGTGGCGACAGACCGGAGTAGCGCCGCGAGTCGGTTCCATCAGCCTTTTACGGCACCCGCGGTCAGGCCAGAGATAATCCGCCGCTGGAAGAGGAGCACCAGCACCACCAGCGGCAGCGTGATCACAATCGAGGCGGCAGTTATTTGACCCCACGGGTATTGCGCGGCGATATCGGCGCCCTCGAACTGGGCGATGGCAACGGTCGCTGTCAGGCGGGTCGGCTGGCTCATGAAAGTGCGTGCGAACAAGAACTCGTTCCAGGCCTGGATGAACAGCAGGATCGCCGCGGTGAACACGCCCGGCGCAGAAAGCGGCACTGTGATCTTGTAGAAGGCCTGCATTCGCGTGCAGCCATCGACGCGCGCCGACTCCTCCACCTCGGTCGGCAGCTCGCTAAAGAAGGCAGTCAGCGTCCAGATGCAAATCGGTAGCGTGAAGGTCACATTTGGCAGGATGAGCGCCAGGTAGTTGTTGGTCAGGCCCCAGGCGTTGAATTGGCGGAACAGCGGTCCGATGATCGCGATCCCCGGGAACATCGCGATCGCGAGGACCAGCGCCAGCAGGAGGTTCTTGAAGGGGAAATTGAGCCGCGCGATGGCGTAGGCACACACGGAACCGATAGCGAGCGAGATCGCGGTTGCAGACGAGGCGACGATCGTGCTATTGAGCAGCGCCCAGCGGAAACGATCCTGGCTGAAGATCTGCACGTAGTTGACGAGATCCGGCGGGGTCGGGAGGTAGCGAATGGGGACTTCGAAGATCGTCGTCGGTCCCTTCAGCGCGGTGAGGAACGTCCAGACAAAGGGCGCGAGGCAGAACACGACGAAGCCAGCCACAAACGTGTAAAAAGCGAGCCCTTCGAACAGCTTTCTCCGACTGCGCGCGCGGAAAGACGTAGTCGCAACCGGAAGCGAGACGATCTCCGCTGGTGCGGCATGTCCCGCGGAGCGAAGCGGAGCATGGGTCACCGTCGTGCTCCCTGTGTTGGCGCACCGAGCACTTTGACAAAGATGAAGCTGACGAACAGGACGAGGAGAAAGATCATCACCGCCAGGGTCGAGCCGTAGCCGAAGTTCAGGGCGGTGAAGAAGGTGTTGTAGGTGTACAGCACCACGGTTTCGGTCGACTTGCCAGGCCCACCATTGGTGAGGACACGCGGCAGATCGAACATCCGCACCGCATCGATGGTGCGGAACAGCAGCGCAACCAGAATGGTCGGCCTCAGGAGAGGGAGCGTGACCCGCCAGAAAGCTCCCCAGCGGCTCGCACCGTCGAGCGCGGCAGCCTCGTAGAGCTCGTGCGGGATCAACTGCAACCCGGCCAGGAGCAGCAGGGCCATGAACGGAGTGGTCTTCCAGATCTCGGCGGCGACCATCGCCCAGATCGTCACCTCCGGCCTGACGAGGAATATGATCGGCTGGTCGATCACGTGCAGCCTCGTCAGCAGGTCGTTCACGACGCCGTAGCGCCCGTCGTAGATCCAGGCCCACATCCTGGCCGAGACGACCGTCGTCAGGGCCCATGGCACCAGCACCGAGGCGCGCACGAGTCCTCGTCCATGAAAGGACCGGTCGATCAGCAGGGCGATGATCATGCCAAGGACCAACTCAGCCGCTACCGAGGCCCCCGCCACCACTCCCGTTACTCGCAGCGCATTGAACCAGCTGTCGTCGCCCAGCAATGTGCCGTAGTTCTGGAGTCCGACGAAGGGGCGCGGTGCGTTCTCGAACCTCAGGCTGATCTGGAACAGGCTGTCCCCGATGGTCTGCGCCAGCGGGATAATCGCGACCAGCACGATGGTCGCGATCGCTGGCGCAGCCATCAGCAGCCCGAGCCGAGCCTCGGCGCGCTCCTGCGCGCCGCGACGTGCCCTGACGCCGGGCAGGACACCTGCCGCCAATCGTCCGATCAGTTGACCCTCGCTATCCCTTCTTGAGGATCTCGCGCATTTTGTCGGCCATCTGCTTGATCGCCTGATCGGGCGTGATCTGCCGCGCCATAGCCTGCCCGAAGGCGGGCTGGATGGCATTGGCCGACATGTCCGGGTAGAACGGTGTCACCGGCCGTGGCTTCAGGTTCTCGAAGGAGGCTTGCGCCGCCTTCGCGTAGGGGTACTTCTTCTGGATCTCGGCGTCGTCGAAGACTGCTGGCCTGGCTGGGAGGAAGCCGCCGTCGAGGAAACGCATCCGCTGGAACTCATAGCTCGTGAGAATTCTTACGGCCTCCAGCGCCTCCTTCTGCTTCGTCGAGAACTTCGAGACGCCGAGGTTCCAGTCGCCGAGGCACCCTGGCCCGGGCTTCGCACCGTCCTTGGAGGGGAGCGGCGAGACATCCCACTGCTCCGGCTTGATGGCTGAGTCGTCCTTGTACAGGTCGCCGGCGTTGGAGAACCAGAGCCGGATCATCGCCGCCTTGCCGCCGCGGAAAAGGTTCATCACGTCCGCGCCGAGCTTGAACTGCAGGGCCGCCTCAGGGAGGATCTTGTCCTTGTAGACGAAGTCGAGGATCTTCTGCATCCCGTCGACGCCGGCGGTGCCCTGGTCCACCACCACGTTCAACTTGTCGTCCACAAGGTCTCCGCCGTAGCCCCAGAGGTACTCCATCCAGCTGATGATCCCGCCCTCGGACTGGGGCAGTTGCATCGCGAAGCCGGCTACATCGGCTGTCTGCAACGTCTTCGCCGCGTTGAGCAGCTCGTCGTACGTCTTCGGCGGCTTCAGTCCCTTCGCCGCGAAAAGGTCCTTGCGGTAGTAAAGGCCCGGGCCGTTGTTGAACCAGGGCACTGCACCCAGTTTGGCCTCGTAGGTCGCGCCGTGGAGTGTCCCAGCGAAGAACTTCGCCTGTTCGTCCTTGGGGAGAATCTCGTCCACCGCGATTGTCCAGCCGGCAGCAGCGAACTCTGGCACGTACGGTACGTCCATCGACACCATGTCCACGCTAGAGTCCTTGGCGCCCGCCACGGTCACGAACTTGTCGTGCAGGTCCTGCGTGACCGCGCCCTGTTCCTGGTAGTCGATCTGGATGGCCTTGTTCGCTTTGTTGAATGCCTCGACCTGTTTTGGCGTGTAACCAGTTGTGTCGCGGCCGGCGAACCAGACCACCGTGGTCGCGGTCCCGGTACTCTGGACTGCCGGTGCTGTGGCCGCGCCGCTCGCGGCCGCCGGGGTCGTTGCCGCGCCACCGCCACCGGTCGTGCCGCCGCCCCCGCAAGCCACCAGCACCCCGGTGCTCGCCGATATCGCCAGTCCCTTCAAGAGAGTGCGCCGGCTCACCCGCGCGCTCTGCCAGCGGAGATCGTCGCTCACCGTCTTCACCCCTTCCGTTGCGGCCGTTCGCACCCGTAAACCAAGGGGAGCCTATTGCGCTGCGCCCCTGTGGTCAACGATTCACGCACTGAGCAAGGCCAAGGCGACACGCGACGGCCAAGTTGGATCGAGCCGGGCGCGAGCCCAAACCAGAAGCGCTTGCAGCCGGTAAAGGCGGGGCCAGTTCGGCCCTGAGCCCCAGCAGGACTGATTTGAACTCCGCGCTGGATTGCGCAACTGACATGCCGCCGCCCTGCTCGACGCCAGGCAGTGTCTTCTTCGCAGAGACACGACTACGTGAAAAGATCCTCAATTACTGGTGGATCAACCGACACCTCTGCGCTCCATGAACTCGAGGACGATCTCTGGATCGACATTCCCATCGAGTTGTCCGTCTCGCGAACTCCACCAGATCTCGAAGAACGCCTAACGGTGACGTCGTCCCACAGGAGGTGAATGCTGCTCGCCGTCCGACTGGCGGGCCGCACATTTTCCGGCCGCGTCCGCGCGTCGATCGTGACGACGAAACCGCGGATTTCCTGCTGCGGGAGAAGGCGGCTATCTGCAACGCCATCGTCCCGACTTTCTGGCCAACAACCCGGTGCCCACTGTGGCTCCGATGCGCCGGGCGATAGCCCATGGGCCTCAAGGACTCAGGGGAGATCGACGCCCATCCGCCACGAGCTTGCTCGCGCTGGGTCTGGCATCGCCATGGAGCTGCGCATGCCTGGCCGAAAGGGCAGGTGGCGAACTGGTCTGTCGTGGGATCAGTGTTGCCAGGCAGGTCTGGCATGCCTCACCTCCTGCAGCAGCCCGACCGCGGCGTGTTCGCAGCCGAGTTTCGGGGGCTGAGCGTCGGCATCCTCGTGTTGATGACCTCGATCGCGGTGGAAGGCAAGGCAGTCGCCACCGTGTTGCCGACCGTGGCCGCGGACCTGAACGGACTCGAGTGGTACGGCTGGGCGTTCAGCGCCTTCATGCTGGCCAGCCTGGTTGGCGCGATCGGCTACGGGGGCTGGCAGATCGACGCAGCCCGGTACTCATGGGCCAGCTCGCGCTTTCAGTGTTCGCGGTGGGGCTGTTGGTTGCCGGCTCTGCGCCCGAGCGGCCCATGCTGTTGCTCGGCCGCGCGCTCCAGGGTCTCGGCGCCGGGGGCCTGGGCACGTTGGCATATCTCGCCGTCGCTCGAGGCTATCCCGAGCCGCTGCTCCCGGCAGCACTCTGGTGGCCATGGCCGACCCGAATGGCCAGGGCGGGCTTGGCGCGGCGTCGCTGCTGGTCGCTCAGACGGTTGGCATTGCCGCTGGGGCCGGCGCTGGCGGCGCGTTGGTCGCGGTGTCGGTGCACCTCGACCTCGGCCTGGCCTGCGGCCTGGGCTGGGGCTTTGCAGTGTCCGCGCTTGGAGCGCTGTTGGCTTTGGCACCCGCGCTCCGGCTGGTGCCCGCGCGCGATGCGGCGGCGTCAAGGCAAGGCCGCGACGCTCTCGGAACGGGGCCAGGCGACAGGCAAGCGCTCGCCCCCGCGCCCAGACTGGGAGCCGATAAGCCTCACGGCCTGAGTAGATCGAGCTAAATTGCGCGAGGCATCGGGCAGACGCTGGTCTATGCCTTGAACGATTCGATGGGTTTACCGCCAGCGGCGCGGCAACTATCGCCCGCGACAGCTAGTTTCGATGTATCGTCGCCGGCGGAAGGGGTGAGATTTCGGCACTCGAGGCCCGCGGCACCAGCTCCAGGCCCAGCCCGCAACACAGAACCTGTAGGGGGGACTTCAACAATGTCAATGGCAACTTCGACCGCACTTGGCTCGGTGGCAACCCTATGGCGCTACCCCGTCAAGTCGATGCAAGGCGAGGAGCTGAAGCGGACCGAGATCACTCACCGCGGACTGCTCGGCGATCGCGCGTATGCCCTCATCGATAGCTCCGATGGGAAGGTCGCCAGCGCCAAGAACCCACGCAAGTGGCCGACCCTGTTCGATTTCCATGCCACGCTGCTTGACGCCCCGCAGCTTGATGTGGAGATGTCCGCGGTGGGCATCACACTCCCAGATGGCACCACCGTCGTGAGTGGCCAGGACCGTATCGACGAGATCTTGTCGCGGGTGCTCCAGCGACAGGTGACGCTCCAGACAACGCCTCCGCCTGCAATCCAGGCCGAGGAGTACTGGCCCGACATGGATGGCCTCGACCACCGCGACACGGTCACCGACTTCGATCTGCCGACGGGGACGTTCTTCGACTCGGCCACTGTGCACGTGCTGACCACGGCCACGCTACACCGACTCCGTGATCTCTACCCAGCAGGACGATGGGATGTCGGCCGCTTCCGCCCTAACGTTGTCGTGAACCTGGCCGAGGATCGGCACGACTTTGTCGAAAACGGTTGGGTCGGTCGCACAGTCCGCCTCGGCGCCACGGTGCGCCTGCAGATAACTGGACCATGTCCGCGCTGCGTGATGACCACGCTGGCTCAGCCAGACCTGCCTAAAGACTCGGAGATCCTGCGCACTGCCGCCCAGTACAACCAGGCCAATGTCGGCGTGTACGCCTCTGTCGTGCAAGGCGGCACGGTTCGCCGCGGCGATGCCGTTCGGCTCGAGGAGAACCGATGATGCAAGCCCCGAACTCACGCACCCTCTACGATCGCCTGGGCGGCGTGTACAGCATTGCCACCGTCGTCGACGATTTCATCGACCGCATCATGATCGACCCGCGATTGAACGTGAATCCGCGTGTCGATGAAGCGCACCATCGTGTATCGCCAGCTGGTTTCAAGTACCTGGTCACCGAAATGGTGTGCTGGGCAGCTGGCGGACCACAGCAGTACAGCGGTCGCTCGATGGCCGAGACGCACGAGCAGCTGCTGATCACCGACGACGAGTGGACTGCGTTTATGGACGACTTTCAGCAGACGCTGGCCAAGTTCGGCGTGCCGGCCGCGGAGCAAGACGAGCTGAACGCAATCGTCGAAAGCACGAAGGATGCGATTGTCGTAAGCCCGCTCGCGGCAGGATCGTACGCGGCAGGAGGAGTGCACCAGACAGCCGTTTGATGACCAACTGGGGGCGGTAGCAGGACCTTGGGCGACCTGCGATTTCTCGTCACGGCGGTCCAAGTCGTTCGACCAGAACAGCGCATGACACAGCGGGGACGGTCGCTGTTGGTGGCTCCTCAGGTCGGGCTCGGTCTAGGACCCGCAATTCCGGCCGGCGCGTGTACGGCCGAGCGCAGACTCCGTTCCAGCGGGTGTTGGCGAGTGGTGTACTCGACGTGGCGAGTGAGCGACGTCTGAACGCCGTGTATCGGGCACTGGATCCCGTGTCCTGTCCCAGAAGTTCGTAGGGCAAAGCGAGCGATGCTGTCGATGATGTCGTCCGCCGACTTGACCCAGACGAATGGTTTTGGATCGGCGTTGTGATCGGCCAAGAACAGACGGATGGCGTCCTCGAGTGCACGCGTGCTGCGGTGGCTGCCACGCCGAAGCTGCTTCTGCGTCAACTCCGCGAACCATCGCTCGACCTGGTTGATCCACGACGAGTACGTGGGAGTGAAATGGAGGTGGAAGCGCGGGTGTCGGAGCAGCCAGCGGTGGATGAGCGGCGTCTTGTGCGTGGTGTAGTTATCCAGGACAAGATGCACGTCGAGGCCCGCTGGCACTTCGGCATCAATGCGATCCAGGAACTTGCCAAACTCGGTCGAGCGGTGTCGCCGATGCAGTTCGCCGATGATTTTGCCGGTCGCCACATCCAGCGCGGCGAACAACGACGTGGTGCCATGGCGTTTGTAATCGAAGGTGCGCCGCTCGGCCTGCCCGGGCCGCATCGGCAGCGTGGGTTGGGTGCGGTCAAGCGCTTGGATCTGCCTCTTCTCGTCGGCGCACAGCACCAGCGCTCGTTCGGGAGGGTTGAGATACAGGCCGACAATATCGCGGACCTTTTCGATCAATTGTGGATCGGTCGACAGCTTGAACGTCTCCGTGCGATGCGGCTGGAGACCGAACGCTTTCCAGATGCGATGCACGCTCTGGCGGGTCATGCCAGTCTCCGCAGCCATCGAGCGGACACTCCAATGCGTCGCATCCCGCGGTGTCGATTCCAACGTCTTGACTATCACCGCCTCGACCTGGTCATCGGTGATGCGGCGGGGTGCGCCGCTACGCGGCTCGTCGAACAAGCTCGTCACGCCACCAGCCATAAACCGCGATCGCCACTTGCCGACGGTCGTATTCGTCAGGCGAAGCTCGCGTGCTACCTGGCTGTTGGAGCAGCCGTCACTGCACCGCAACACAATCTCCGCGCGCGTCGCCAGCCCGTGCGCCGTCTTGCGACGCATGGTCCAGCGCTCCAACGTCGCCCGGTCTTCGGCTGTCAACTGCAACTCCCCCAACGGGCTGCGACGGCTCTTCCGAACTGCTCCACTGTTACCTGCAAGCACCCGTCCACATTAACAGAATCTTCTGGGACAGGACACTAGGTTGGCGCGCGCGGCAGTGGCCCAGTAGGCACCGTTGTATTTGCGGTTATTGACCTGGTCCGACCACACCGCCGAGTCGAGCACCCGCACGTTGAGCTTGATGCCGAGCGTGGCCATGTCGGCCTGGTGGATCTGGGCCATGCTGGTGCCCTCGGCCGACGCGGTCAGCAGGAGGTCCAGCTCGGCGGGTGAAGCTGCCTGCTGATTAGCCGCGCCATCTGACGGATTCCGCGAGCGCTGACCCCCGCGTGCTGCGCCGGCCGCACTGCGCGAGCCGTGTAGCACCCGGTTCTGCGCACATCTGGCCGCGGGAACGCGTAGGAAACGAGTACCAAACGAGTGGCATCGTCGCTGGGCTTGCGGGGCCGATGCTGAGACGCTTGCACCCGAGGACGAGCCGCCACCGGCGGGACGCGGCGGAACTGGTTCTCGACTCACGTTCGGGGGATTGCTCCAATGCACGCCACTACTCGTCACTCTGTCACATCCGCCCCTTCCACTGCTGCCGCGCCCTTGGTACCCACGGCGCGGTTGCGAACACGCGTCCGCTCCGCCGGCGCAGGCATGGCGCACACCCTGATGCGCGGAGCGGCAGTCCTGTTGTCGGTAAGCGTTGTCGCTACCGGCACCATCCAGCCCGCGGCAGCCGCCGGCCAAACGCCCGCGCCCACGCCTACCGCAGTGACCGACCCGTCTGCGCCCATTGCGCCATACGTCTTTACTGACACGACGCTGGTGATCACGGGGCCGCAGCCGGTCTTCGCCGACCCGACGCCGCAAGCCACCTCCACAGACTCGGACGTCCTTTTTCATCCCCCTTTGCTCAACCCGACTGGGGTGTCGCCGCTGCCGAACCTCGAAAGCGCGGCCATCACAGCCACGATCAAGGATCACGGCCTCGCCCCAGGTGACGCCCTGGCCGTGCGGACGTGGGGCCGCGCCGAGGCTCAGTCCGCGCTCTGGGCACTACTTGTGCAGGCGATCAAGACAGAACCGTCGGCTCGCACGGCCGACCAACAGAACGCCGTGGCGTGGTTCTCTGCCATCGTGCAGCAGCCCGCCATCGAGAATGCTGCAGCGGCCGGACTCGAATACGTCAAATGGGCTGGCCTTGAACCAGAGAACTATCTGAATCTGCTGGCCACGAACCCGAGCCAGAGCCAGCTCAGCGCATTCTTGTCTACGTCAGTCAACACGTACGGCTCGAAAAGCAACGTGTCGAGCATCTACGGAGCTTGCGGCTTGAGCGGTAAGAACCTCTGTGAGATCCTGGACGCATCCTATCAAGGCTACACAACCGGCTACTGCGTGTACGAGTCACCGGCGCCGTACGAATGGGCGTACACCGGCCGCGACGATCAGACCTGCTATGTGCCCTGCACGAACGTGTTGGGCTGTACTCCGCCGACGCCGAGTTACGACCAGTTCGTGCTGTGGGGTGCCGCGGTCAGGAGTAGGGTGCGCAGCCGACTGACTCCCGACAACTTCACGAACGACGATTTCGCGCAGGCTTTGCGCTCGATCGCCGGTACCTTGGGCTTCGGCGCAGCCGCCATTGGAGGATCGGTGGCTTTCTCGGCTCTCAGCTCCGGACTGGCCCCGGTACTCGCGGGCAGCGCGACCGCCGCGTTCCCCTTTGCGAGCGCCCCCATTGGCGTGGCGACGGCGGAAAGCGCCGCGCTCGGGGCCGAGGTGGGCGGTGTCGTCGCCGCCTCCAGCGTCGGCGCGGTTACCGCAAAACCCAGCGGCAGCCGCGATCGCGATACCGGCGATCGAGCGCAAAGCCTGCGCGAAATCGTCGTTCGTGAAGTTGTCGGGAGTCAGTCGGCTGCGCATGGTCCCGCCGCAACCACGCCATCTTCGGCCAGCGGCGCTCCCTCGCCCTCCACTACCAGGCGACTTCGGAAATAACGCCCCATGCCTGAACGCGCCACCTATACCTGCCGCCACAAGTACCGACCCGTCGTTCGTCGTCCAGGCCTGGACGGACAAGACAAGGTCGAATGCGGTGACAACCAATGCCCCGTCCATCACCTGGAAGGATGCGAAGCTACAGACCACGTCGACGGCGCGGCTGCATGGCAACTGGTTTATCGACCAGGTCACCTTTGCAGGAGGGTCGACAACCACGGTGCAGACGTTGCGGATCCACTATACGGACTGGAACCAGAAAGGGAACACCGCCTGGCTCATCGATAACAAGTTCCTCGGCATCGCTGACCCGGCTGAGACGGTGGACACGGCGAGCATGGCGATTTTTGACCCGTCGACGTGCCTCGCTGCGAGTACGTGTTTTTACAGTCCCTCCATCAACTATGTTGGCGCCGACGGCAAGTATTACACCGCCACCGTGAAGCCTGCGGGCGCGCCCGCTCAGGTCAACACGTCACCGGTCACAGCTCCGACCGAATCAGCCGGGCTCGCCGACATTTACGTTGTCAACTCTGACGGAACGCTGAGCTGCTTTCAGCACGATGGTTATCTCAACGGCGCGAGTCTGTGGCAGAAGGATGGTGGTCTGGAAGTCGGCCATGGCTGGAAGGATTTCCGACAGGTGTTCTCGGCAGCCGGCGCTATCTACGCCATTCAGCCTGACGGCACGCTGCTCTGGTACCAGCACCACGGGTACGCTACCTGTGCCGCGCAACCGTGGTCCGGATCGCTGCCCGTGGGGCATGACTGGCAGAACTTCAAGCAGGTCTTCCCAATGACCACCAGCAGCGGCAACGGCGCAATTATCTATGCCATTCAGAGCGACGGTATGCTGCAGTGGTACAAGCACCTCGGCTACTCCGACGGGAGCAACACCTGGAGCGGCCCGAACAGCATCGGGACCGGCTGGCAGAACTTCAAGCAGGTGTTTTCCACAGGTGACGGCGTCATCTACGCGATCCAGAACGATGGCACGCTGCAGTGGTACAGGCACCTCGGCTATGGGGACGGCAGCAACACCTGGAGCGACCCCACGAGCGTCGGGTCCGGGTGGCAGACCTTCCTTGGCGTGTTCCTGAGAAGCCCCGCCCCAGGGGCGGCCAGCAACTAAACGTACCGATCGACCTCCAACCTGCCCTTCTGGTGGTGCCCGCGACAAGCGGGCCACGCCAGGAGGGCGTTCCCGTGCGGCAGCAGCACCCGTGCGGGGACCTCGAGCCGCTAACAGGGGAAAGACGTGAATAGTGTCATTGAGCAGCCGCACGTCGCAGGGAACATGGACAAACGCCATGAGCACTTCTGTATGTCAATCAGGTCTCGGATGAGATTAGTTTGAAGTTGCTGGGCCTAGTTCCCGTCATTACTGGAGCTATCGTGGCCCAGCCGAGATACAGGCATCGACGTGGCATGCCAGGCGACTGCTCGGACGCGCCGCCGCGCCGGTCTATAGGCGACGGCTCAGTATCAGGCCAGGAGAGGGGCATCGACTCCGATGTCCTCGCACCCCCATTAGCCGAGACATCCCAGGAAGCTAGCCGTCCACGGACAATTGCGGACGGTGTCGGATGCGGTCGCTCCTCGGCACCTCGCCACAGCCGGGTGCGACGGAAGATTGCCTGAAGCCCGCCCTTCCAGTGAGAGTCGGAGTGACCGGCGATGACGCCGATGATGTCCGTGTCGTTTGGTTGGCTACGAGCGATCGCTCGTGACCACGACCGGCCCGAGCTCCTCTCCACGCTCTGCACTCCTGCGACGCTCATGGCGGCGGTAGGCTCGCCTCGGGCCGTGCCGCCTCGACCGAGCGGCACGCGGCGGGTCCGCCAAGGCCTCGCTGACCACCTGATCCACTGGCAATGTCCGCCCTTCCGCCCAGCCAGCCGCAAAGGACCGCTCGTCGAGCTGGGCGCGTACCGACGCCACGCTGCGCGCATAATCCTCCCGGTTGGAGTCGTACGTGGTCGCGTCCGCCTCCGGCACTAGCGCCTCGGCCGCCCCGAACAGGCGTGCCGCACGCTCCGGCTGTCCCATCGCGCCGAACACTCCCGCAAGCCCGGCCAGGCACTCGGCCATCCCCCGCCGGTCGCCCTGGTCACGGAAACGCGTCAGACTGTCGTGGAACATCCGCCGTGCTTGGACGGCATCGCCGCGCCGCAGCGCCATGTGTGCGAGGTTGTGGAGCAGACTGGGTATGCCGGCCTGCATGCGCTGGGCGCGGAACAGTGACAGGCTCTCCTCGTATAGAGCGACTGCCCGGTCGTCCTCGCTTTGGCTCCGCGCCAGGTCACCGAGGGCGTTCAGGGTCTGGGCTGTAAGCCACGCATCACCCAGCTGGCGTGAGATTCCCAGACACTCGTCCAGTTGCGCCCGCGCCGTGACGTAGTCGCCCTGATGGAATGCCGCTTGCCCCAGGCCCAGAACCGCAATGGCCAACCCCCACCGGTCCCCGAGCCCGCGGAAGAGCGCTGCGCTCTCTTCGAGCAGGACCGGTGCCTTCACCTGACGACCGGCTCCAGGTTCAAGAATGAGGGCCAGCGGGGCCAGAGCGTGGGCCAGGCCACGCTGATCCCCGAGCTGTCGCCAGGTCGCGGCGCTCTCTTCCAGCCGCTGGCGCGCCACCACGTGGTTGCCCAGCATCCACGCCAGATGACCAGCCCCGTAAAGTGCCTTCGCCCGTGCAGCGGGAGCCGCACCACGACTCTGCGCCAGGGCTGCCTCGGTCCTGCTAACGCCCTCGACTAGATGGCCACCCAGGTACCAGAACCACTGCAGGCCGGCCGCCAGACGCAGCCCCGTTTCAGCCGCGGCGGTCGCGGTCTGGCACCAGTCCAACGCGGCGCGCAGGTTGTCGTGCTCGCGCTCGAGGCGCCCCAGCCAGTCGCGCTGGCGTGGGCCCGCCAACTCCGACTCGGCCCGCTCGGTCAGCGCGAGATAGTACTGCGCGTGCAGCCCATGTATCCGAGCGGCCTCGCCAGTCTCCGCCAGGTGCGCCAGCGCGTACTCGCGTACCGTCTCCAGCATGCGGAAGCGCGGTGCCCCGAACTGCTCGCCGACGGCTGAGCCGGGATCGACACACTCCAGCATGGCACTGTCGACCAGCGCCCACATCTTATCCTCCACTGCGTCGGGCAGGACGGAGACGGCGGCGGCCGCCTCGGCGGTGCAGCCACCCACGAACACCCCGAGAGCGACGAAGAGACGCTGTTCGGCAGCCGGGAGCAGGTCATAGCTCCAATCGAGGGTGGCGCGCAATGTGCGCTGGCGCTCCGGAAGATCGAGCGGGCCGCGGTCCAGGATGTCAAGGCGGTGCCCGAGGCGAGCCAGTAGCACGTCGAGCGGCAGATGCCGGGCGCGCGCGGCCGCCAGCTCGATCGCGAGCGGCAAGCCGTCCAGGCGCGCGCAGATTGCGCCGATGAGTGGCGCGGTTACCAGTGTTGACGAGAAGTCGGCGCGCACGGCGCGAGCCCGCTGGACGAACAACTGCACCGCCTCGCTTGCCAGCACCTCAGGTGCGGAGGCGCCGGCGGACGGCAAGATCATGGGTGGTACGCGGACTTCATGCTCACCAGACAGCCGTAACGGCACACGACTGGTCACGAGCACCCGCACACGCGGGGCGACCCTGAGGAGATCCGCCACGAGTGGCGCGGCCGGCAACACCTGCTCGAAGTTGTCGAGCACCAGCAGGATCTGGCGTTTGTCCAGGTACTCCAGCAGCAGTTCACGCGCACTGCGCCCGGCGGTTTCGCGCAGGCCGAGGGTCCGGGCGATCGTCGCCGGTACCAATCGATGATCGTGCACAGGAGCGATGTCGACGAAGACCACACCGTCCGGATACGCCGCGTCGAGCGCGGCGGCCACGCTCAGGGCCAGGCGGGTCTTGCCCACTCCACCTGGTCCGACGAGTGTCAACAGACGCACGGTGGAGCTTGCCGGTTCAAGCAGGGCACGTATGGCGGCGACCTCAGCCTCGCGGCCGATGAGAGGCGTGGGCGGGACAGGTGGCCGCTGCCAGGTCGCTGTGGCCGTCGGCGTCAGTGGACCAGTTGCGTCGCGCAGCGCGCTCGGTGCGCTAATCAGATCGTA
Organism: Chloroflexota bacterium; assembly: GCA_036506475.1. Classification (GTDB taxonomy): domain Bacteria; phylum Chloroflexota; class UBA6077; order UBA6077; family CF-72; genus CF-72. Next base: position 9,149 of record DASXRR010000108.1, on the reverse strand, counting down.
CAGGGCGCGCCGTTCCTCTGCTCCGAGTGCGAGCGCCGCCGCCAAGGCCGCCACGGTGTGCGGGTGTGGCCGGCGACGCAGTCCCTGCTCGAGGGCGGCGATGGTCGCGGTGCTGATCTGTGCGCGCTCGGCCAACGCTTCCTGGCTGAGGCCGCCACGGATGCGAAGCTGCCGAAGCTGGCCACCGAACGTACCGACCTGGCCGGACGCGGCGCGTAGCTGATCAGCCGAGTCAACAGGAGCGTCGCTCGGGCGCCGCCTGCCCGGCGGTTGCGACCCCTGCACGCGGCGCCAGTGTAGCACCTTGTCATGTGAGCGCCATGCCCGGATGGGCACGGGGTAGCCCGCTACCGAGGTCAGCGTCCAGGTTCAGGTGCGGTCGTGTCCCGATGCGTGCGACGACGCGCTTGAGAGCGTCGTACGTCGCAGGCTAGCTGTGGTGCACTTCCCGTCCTTCCAGAACGTGGCCGCGACACGCCGCGGAGCGCGTCGAGGTCCCAGCCGATCAGATCGCCGATGCTTTCGAGCGTCACGTCTGCCGCTGGCTAGGTGAAAGCGTTCCTCGGATCAAGAGCGTAAATGTCTCTGTCGAGGAAAGACGGTCGTCAAACGATCCCCCCAGACGTTCTTCATCGCCGCGAGAATCCGCAGCTTGTCGTCGATCATGACGTAGTGGCGGGCTGGGTAGCGTTCTTGGACGTCGTCGAGCATCTCTTCCTTGTGGATGTACATCAGCACATGGCCCGCGACAGCATCCCCCAATCCCGATCGCTCGACCTTAAGCGGCTGGAACACTACGTCGCCGTCGGACAAGATAACTGTGGGCGCCCACCCTCGGAGCCGCGCGTCCACGTCGAGGGCGCCGGGATGGAGTCGATCGGCGAACGGGTAGTCCACCGGGAACAGCGAGATCTCCAGTAGGTGCGGATCACGCACACACTCGACCCGGTAACGCTGGAGCACGCCCAGATAGTCCGTATAACCCAGCTCAGTCCGCAGGGCCTCGAAAATCTCCCAGTAGTGCGCCGACCGCGCGTCTCCGAAGGACCGGTCGAGGTGCTGCCGAAGCTCACGCTCGAGACGATCGCTGTCTAGCAGCGTGTTGTCGACGTCGACCAGGACGACTACGTCGTGTGGACCTGTCATCGTCCGCCTTCCTCCACCCGCCGGTTGTGCCAGCCTCTCTGGTGGGCCACGATCGCGTGACCGGCAGAGCCCAAGAGCCGCGCCCGGAGTTCAAGAATTGTTTCGGTTTGTGTAATTCCACGATTACGTCAAAAAGATCCTCACCTACTGGTGGACCAACCGTTACCTCTGGGCCAGATGACTTGATCCTCGAGCTGCCGCTGAGTCTTGCCGCCTGAACTGTCGCTTTCACATTGCGTCAGAAGGCTCCTTAGGCGGAGGAGACTCTGGTGAGGAAGGTAAAGAGCCAACTGACTCTTAATCGTCATCGCCGTTGTGGCGACCACCGGGGCATGAAGTAGCCGTTATGCGGCGCTACGCTGTCCGAGGTGGCTGAGTGAAGCCAGGTCGGCGGTCTGCTTGGTGTTGCGACCCCGCTCTTAATTTGACCTGGGTGCTCCGAGGCACCACCGAGTGTCGCTCCCGTCTGGGAAGCACCCACAGCAAAGTCTGTAACCAAGGCGCATCCCGCTCGGCCACCTGCACTGGGGGATCCGCCAATGGACGTCGTAAAACGCGCGGTGCCGTGGGCTGGATGTCCACAAGCAAACGGTAGTGGCATGCGTCATCGTCCCCGGCTCGGGCCGCGTGCCACACCGCGAGGTCCGCACCTTCGGCACCGTCGGCGCCATCATTAGCGGCGCGAACGGCGACATGCCCAGCAGCGCGGACATCAGGACGAGGCCGCCCAGCACCGACCAGGCGACGCCGTAGACGCCGCCCCAGCCCGCCCCGGACCGATAGCCGCGCACACGATTGCCCAGTAGCCATCCAAAGATTGCGCCAATCAGCGCGCTATTGAACAGGTGATACAGCCACCCGACAAACAGACTGTCCGAGCGGACCACCATCGCCATCGTGCCCATCATGGGCATTCGCCCGCCATCCGGCGTTGGCGCGTTCAGCAGCGCCATCATCACGCCGATTGCGACGCTGCCCACCAGGCCCGCCAGCGCGCCGGCCACCGCCGGCTGTGCCCGCCACGCGGGCAGAACTGCTGGAGTGGACGCACCGGTGATTGGTCTTGCCGTGCGGCACCTCCTCGTGCACTACACGTCCACTCTGCATCCGGCGCCGACGCTTGTCGGTAAGCTGGCTAACTGAGAATGCGCCCCCATGCGTCGAGCCTCAAGACAGCCCGCGAGCTCGGACCGGCCTTGGCCGCGCGCGCGGCGGCGCACTATGCCAACGACTCGTTCCGCGAAGAAGACCATCGCGAGCTCACGGAGCACTGGTTCATCTCGGCTGGCGTTCCCGCCGAACTGGGTTGCGTCGGAGCGTCGCACCTCGAGCCATGCGCGATGCGGCATGAGCTCGGCCGCCATTGTGGCGCACATTGTCGGCCCCCCCAGCAGTCGTTACTTTCGCAAAATGACGCCGAGCACCCATCGCCCGGTTCCTGTTGACAGCGCGCCTACACTGTGTGTGCTCGCGCGGGAGACGCGCATCGGAGAGAGGGGAATTGGAGTCATGCGCAAATTCATCGTATTGGGCGCCATCGTCGGCGCATTCGCACTGACCAGCACGGCCAACGCGGCCGCTGGGTGTCGAGCGTGGGGGCAGGGTGATGTCGCGGCCCTCGCCCAGACCGGTGGGGTCGGGTCGCTCGTCTCAGGCCTGGCTACCTCTGGGGTGCGAATCGGCGACGTCGTCGCCGCCGAGCACGAGGCGGCCTGTCCTTAGCGGCATCCCTGCAATTGAACGCACAGCGGCGGCGGCGTCTCAGCAGTGAACGTCGCCTCGCTACGTTCGATGGACAGCGTTCTCGGGCCGGCCTGGCCTTCGTGGATTGGATCGCTAAGCTCGACCCGGACGCGTACGTCAGTGGCTGATATCGGCGGATCGCACTTGACGTACACGATCCGGCGGCCCTGCTCACCCGGTCGCACTGGTACTTGATCTCGAGCGTCCGGCATCAAATTTTTCGTGCGCCCAATGGTGTGGGGTGACGGAGGTCGATCGCGAGGGTAAGAATGCCCCGGTTCATAATCGGTAGGGCTACGGTCGCGCATCGACCACGCTGCTCCGCCGTCGCGTCGTCAGCGCTGCCTAATTGCTGAGCAGCAGTCGCGGCGCATCAGCCATCCACTGTCTCCTTTCACCGGGAACGCGGAGAGCCACTTTTAGCCTGGCGTTGCAACAGGCGCACCTTACCGCGAGGGGGGCAGCAGGTCGCCGGCCTACCACCGGTCCGCCGTGGGCACGCGAGCCGCCGCGACGAAAGATTTGTAAGAGTAACCGGCTTGGAGCCGTGCATACTCGAGGCCGCCCCATCCCGACGCGCCACCGGAGGAGCAAAGTGCATGCGCAGACTCCGCAAACTGGTATTTGTGCCCGCGGTCGCCGCGGTCTGGTTGGCCGGGGCCATCCCGGCGTTCGCCGACAACGTGTGCCCCGTGATCGGTGGCCCGAGTAACCCCACCATTATGGGCACCCCGGCTGTCGTCAAAGACATGGACGGCAACCCCGCCCATGGGGCGAACCCAGCCGATCCAAAGCCCGGCGAAGCGTTTTGGAACTGAGTTGCCCGAGTGCCTGCGGGCTGTTCAGCAGTCCTTGCATTGGATTCATGGAGCCTCCCCCGAGTCGGCGGTGATGGACTCCTCGTCGCGAGTGAAGCGCAGCAGCCGCGCATAGGGGCCGGTGCCTGAGGCGCTCAGGATCAACAGCTGTCCATGGGCCAGGTCCCAGCGCGCCGCGTACGCGCCTGAGACACTCAACCCAAGACGCTGCTCCGCCAGGACGTGCCCGCTCGCATCGACCGGGCGCAGCACGAGCACGTCGTTGTCACTGCGGGCGAGGGTGAGGAGGATGCCGTCGTCGCGCACGATCGGCGCGAATACTGGCTCGATCCCCGACGCTGTGCGGATCGGTCCGACCCGGCGCCACGCTGAACAGGACTGTACTGGTGCTCGAAGAGCGGCCACCCCACTGCTCGGTAGGCTGCCGGATCGATGTAGCGCAGCTCGCCGCTGGCAACATTCAGGGTGGCTAGCGCAGTCGACCTGGCTTGCACCAGGAAGGCAACGGCGTGGCCATCGCGGGCCCAGGCTCAACTCGTCTCTAGCGGCTGCGCCGGGAGCTCGGCCAACTGCCGTACGATTCCGCCCGCCTCGACGAAGCGCAGGCCAAACCGGGTGCCGCCGGTCACCTGGCGCTGGCTGAGGAGGAGCACGCCCCTCGGCGCTCGGCGACCAGGACACGTCCATCGGGACCCTCGACCGCGAATCGATCAGCAGCTGCGCCATTGAGGCCGTCCAGGTGCGCGATCGCCGCTGTGTGGGGGCCATCAGGCGCGATCGCCACAGAACTGGGTAGCGCACCTGGCGCCGCAGCGTGCCCCAGCCGTTCGAGGCGTGCGCTGGGGGTCGTAGGCCCAAGGTTGGCATTCGCCGTTAAGGACACCTGCACAGCGAGCGCGACGCGGCCATCGGGAAGGAAGTCGGCCGAGGTGTTAGCAGCGTCGGGCACTGGCGGGCGGACACGGCGTGTCTCTGGCTGCATCCGCCAGAGGCCGATATCCAGGCTGATGCTGCCGGCGGTGACAAACGTATCCAGGAAGTTGTCGCGCCGTCGTGTCAGCACGTCGGCTGGGGCCGCGTCGACCATTGCGGGCGTGCGGCCAACCTCACGACCCTCCAGCAGAACGGCACCGGTGGGCTGGCTGACCACACGCACCTGCCGACGAGGAACGGCCACCTTGCGGTCGGGGGCCACTCGCGCGCGAAGGAACTCCATAGGTATTGACGTGGGAATCGGCCGGGTGAGCACCAGCGCACCGAACGCCGCGGCAAGCACTGAGAGGCTGGCTCCTGTAACGAGCCAGCCCAGCCGTATGCGTACGGGACTGGGGAACAGCGGTCCGGCGGGAGCTATAACAACGACGTCTGCCAGGTGCATTGCTCAGCTCCAAGCTAGCGACAGATCTAGTAGCCGAGCATAAGAACGGTCCGTGACAAGCACCCCGGACAAGGCGGGCAAGCGCGCCGGACGAGCTGGTGGACCCGGACCCGCATCGATTGTTTCCGTCCACCGCGCATGTGGCTACGCCGCTTTCCGTCTCCTGCTGCGACCTACTCAGCCGGGACAGGTAGCTCTGTGAAACTCAGGAACCCGGACAACCTTGGCTTCGCCTAAATCGAAGGCGGGACAAGCGAACCACGTTTCCAACACAGGTCCGACGAGCGCTGTCCACCTACAGCTGCGCCCGAGCCAGACGCCTCAAATGGGGTCAGGTCGGGTTTCGGTGGTTCGCGCAACGATTACTGGCGTAGTTCGCGGTCCTGACGACAGTTCGTTACTGGCGCACCGAGATTGACTTAGCGTGCCTCAACTTGGCTCGCGGGCGCCGATCCAAGGGTCGTTGGTCATGTCGAGCCGCGAGGAGGAGAATACCCTGGCGTACTTTCTTCACATCGTCAACGAGCTTTGCCAATCCAGGGGTGACACTGGGACGGGCCTTGGCCGATACCTTCGCGGGTATTGCGCAGTTATGCGTGCTGCCGTTGGTCGTCGCCCCGGTTGTTGGCGCGGCGCTCGCCTGCGCTGCCGTCTACGTCATGTGGCCACGATTCCTCGAGGTTGCCGAGGTAGTGGGTCGTTCCACATGAGCAGGAGGCGGGCGTTGCCTGGTGCGAAAGGCCGCGTGCTATTCGTGTGCACGCACAACTCAGCCCGAAGTCCAAATGGCCGAGGGCCTGCTGCGTCAGCTTCGCAGTGACCGCATTGAGGCGTTCTGGGCTGGTGCGGGCAACGCACGTACGGCCGCTCGCGATCAGCGATGCAAGAGCTTGGCATCGACACCACAGGTCAAGAGATCAAGACATTGGAGCGCTACGTCAACCAACCACTCGACAAGGTGACTCGCTGTGTGCGACCAGGCCAACGAAGCTTGGCCAGTGTTCTTCAGCGGCAGAAGCAGCCAGCCCAGTCCTGAACACTGTCCCTTCAACTGGTATCCTCGTCCTGCACAGCTGAGGGGGGTTTATGCCAAGCTTTGGTCTGATCTATCCCGTGTTGCCCGGCAAGGAATCTGTGGTTCGCGAGGTCGGGAGCCAATTGAAGGAGCGGCGCTCCGAGCGCGAGGAGTCCCGTCGGCGGGGCGGCGTAACAGTCGAGCGCGCCTATCTTCAGAAGAACCCGGACGGGAGCAGCCTGGTCGTCGCCTACCTCGAGGCGGACCGCAGCTTTGGGGAGGTCATGGGGGCACTACTCAGCTCGGATCTCCCGATCGACCGCTACTTCATCGATAAGAACCAGGAGGCGACGGGCGTCGACTTCCGCGCTGGTCCCACGGGCCCCGAGCCCGAGCTTGTTGGCCAGTGGGTCGCGCCAGGTGCGACCCAGCGCGCGAAGGGCTTTGCCTTTGCCGCGCCACTCCAGCCAGGCAAGACCGAAGCCGCGCGCACGTTTGCCCAGGAGGCCTACGTGACACGCCAGTCTGAGATGGCGGAGTCGCGCGCCTCAAAGGGACTGATCCGGGAAGAGGTTTTCCTGAACCAAACACCGGCCGGCGATATGGTGGTGGTCTACCTGGAAGGAAACGACCCGGTTGATGGGAACCGCCAGTTCGCCGCGTCGAACACGCCGTTCGACCGCTGGTTCAAGGACCGCTGCAGGGAGGTCTTCCCAGCGTTCATCAACTTTGACCAGCCCGTTCCCGCGAACGAGGAGGTATTCTCGTCGGCCTAACACGATAGCCGTTAGCCGTCCAGAGCCGCAGGGAAGGACTTCACCGTTTCGGGGCTTCGCCTACTCCGACAGCGGCCCGAATTTCGTCAACCAGAGACCAGCAGGATGCGAAAGGCGAATACTTCAGGCACTGACCCTGCCGGCCGCCTGTCCATCCCCTGCGCTCTGACCGAATGCTATAGAACGAGCAATCTCCCCGACCTGTTTCACGCCGCCCGGCGAGCCGCGGCGGCCATTGAGCACTTTAAGCGCGCCGATGTTCGCCGCGAGGTGCCCGCGAGAATGCGGTTCAGCCGGAACGCAGCGGCCGAGGAGCTCGTCGAGCCGCTCGTAGCCCTCGATGATGCCGTACTCCATGTCGCTGGCCATCGCCGTGTCGCGCGCTTCGACCGACGGGTACACCTCGTGAACAGAGAGGCGGGTGCGTCCGTCGAGCTTCTCGAAGGTCGTTGAGCTGACGCCCTCGTGGCCGGGCGCGAAATTGAACTCGAAGGTGAATGATGAGCGCGTTCGGCTCGACGGCGTGGAACACCCCGAAGAAACTGTATGCGGCGTCACCCTCGCCGCGGAACGCGTACGTCCGGCGGCCGCCGGTGTTTGCATCGATCTCGACGCTGTCCATTTTCAGATTGCGCGGGCCCATCCTGCGCGAACAGGTCCCGGTTGGTGTGCGCGCGGAACACCGCCTCGGCAAGCGCGTCGATTTCGCGAACGGCGTCGACGATCGCCCAGTCAGTGGGCGTCACCAGCCGCGCCCCTTTGCGGATCTCTGCGAGTGGGAAGTGGCGGTTCCGCCCATGGCGCTCCCCGATCAGACGATCGATGATCTGAGCGCGCTTCGTTCAAGTGATTCCTTCTGCTTGTTTGTGAAACGCGCCCAAGCAATCATTGCCGACTTCGGCCTGACCATTGACACGCTCGAGTGGTTGTCGGCTTCTGCCGACGGCTGGGCGGCTTACCTCTGGCTATCGAGCTCGCATGCGTGTGCTTGATCTCCAGGCGCTGCTTGCGCGGCTCGAACAACAACTCACGCTCCTGACTGGCGGAGCTTGCCACCTGGCTGTTCGGGACAGCAGACGCTACGCGGCACGCTTTGGCCGGATCTACCACTTGCTTACTCCCGCCGAGCGGACAGCGTCTTGTCAGTTGGCGGTGTTTGTCGGCGGCTACATGCTCGAGGTCGCGCAGGCGGAATTGCGCTACACGATGCTCGAGACCGTGGGGGAGTTCCGCCTTGAAAGGCTGGCGTGCGCCGAAGAGCTGGATCTGATACGCCGAGCTTTTCCGTCCCTGGCCCAGCGGGTCGAACCACTCCAGCCGGAGCATGCCAGCCTGGACTGGCTCGTGCACGACAACTTCCGCACCGCGCGCGATTCGTGGCTTGCGCGGGGTGAGGATGGTGGCGATCCGGCTTGCCGCGACGCTCGGAGAATTCTGTGGCTGCGTGGCCATTTGGATGAGGGACGCTTCGCCTTGTCGTATGCAAGCGCTGCATCGGTTATTGACAAGTTGATTGACGCCACCAGACGGAAAGGTTGTTGCTTATAGCCGGGACATTGCTGGCGAGTTTGTCGGTGATGATCACCCGCGGCTCGACGCTCGCCTCCGCATCCAGCACGCGGTACAGGAAGCCCTCTGCTGCGTACTGCTCGCGATCGGCTCTCTGAACCAGAAGTTCGAGCACCGTACCAGCCTGATTCACCGCGGACGACAGCCAGTACCGGCGTTTGTTCATCGTGACGGCCAACAGCTCAAGGACATCGCCGTGGCTGAGAAATAAGCGGTGGTACAGCCAGACAGCCTGACTGATGATCAGCTCCCTTCCCAGTACTCCTGCGCTTTCTCCCAGACGCGCCGTGCGGCGATCCGTCCCGTCGCCCGCGCGTCCAGGTCGCCCTGCTCGAAGTGGATGCCGCCGTACCGGCGGGAAATGCCGGCCTGGTTTGCAGCGTCTGAGTAGGTCCGCCACGAGAGCATGACGTCGCTCGCAGGCACCATTCCGGGCTCGATCCTCGAGCTGCCGGCCTGGAGCGTCACCGAGAAACCGAAGCGATCGCGATGGGTAAAGAGCTCGAGGATCTCTGCGCCGGCGGCGCTGAAGTTGCTGTGCCCGGACGAGTACTCCGGGAAGGGAGGGGTCGGAAAAGTCGTCGGCTGATACGGAAACCAGGATGCTCCCTCGACCAATTGCGTGCCCCGGTACGGGCCGGCCCGGTACTCTTGCATCCGCGTGGGGTCGTCGATTCGGGGTATATCCCAACCGGCCGCGGAGG
>DASXRR010000107.1:0-3033 GCA_036506475.1 Chloroflexota bacterium | reverse complement strand
GTTGAAGACCTCCGGGTGCGCCTTTTCGACTTCGTCGAACAGGATCACCTGGTATGGTCGACGTCGTACTGCCTCGGTCAGCTGCCCGCCCTGGTCGAAGCCCACGTAGCCTGGCGGCGAGCCGAACAGGCGACTGACGGTGTGCGGCTCCATGTACTCGGACATGTCCAGCCGCAACAAGGCGTCTTCGTCGTCGAACAAGTAGTCGGCGAGCGTTTTGGCCAGCTCGGTCTTGCCCACGCCCGTTGGGCCCAGGAACAGGAACGAGCCAATCGGGCGCCGCGGATCGCTCAGCCCCGAACGGGAGCGTCGAATCGCATCGGCGACCGCTGCAACGGCCTCGTTCTGGTCGACGACCCGGGCATGCAGCGCGTCCTCGAGGTGCAGCAGCTTCTCGGCTTCCTCGCTGTACAGACTCTTCACCGGTACGCCTGTCCACACCGCCACGACCGCGGCCACGTCCTCGGGGGTCACCATCGCTAGCGGCGCGGCACCTTCGATCTGCGCGACGGCCTCGGGATGCTCGGCCTCGATACGCAGTCGATCGGCCCTCGCCTCGGCAGCGCCTTCGTAGTCGCGCTTCTGCCAGGCGGAGTCTTCCTCAGCCTTGAGGCGCTTGATGAGCGCGGCCGGACTATCGGCGTTGGCCGCCGCGGCGCGCAGGCGCACTTTTGCTGCCGCCTCGTCCATCAGGTCGATCGCCTTGTCGGGCAAGCTGCGGCCCTGGATGTAGCGTTCGCTCAACCGCACGGCTGCATCGAGCGCCTCGTCTGAGATGCCCAACTGATGGTGCAGCTCGTAGCGTGCCTTGAGGCCTTGCAGGATCCGCAGCGCCTCGTCGGCCGACGGCTGATCGACAAACACGGGCGCGAAGCGTCGCTCGAGCGCAGCATCCTTTTCAATGCGCTCGCGGTATTCGTCGTTCGTGGTCGCACCGATCATGCGCAGCTCACCACGCGCCAGCGCTGGCTTGAGCATGTTGGCGGCGTCGAGCGCGCCCTCGGCGTTACCCGTTCCGACCAGTGTGTGCAGCTCGTCGACGAACAGGATGACATTGCCGTTGGCGGCTTTTGTTTCGGCGATGACCGCCTTGAGGCGCTCCTCAAACTCGCCGCGGAACTTGGCGCCGGCGATCAGCAGGCCCATATCGAGCGCGATCACGCGCTTGCCTTCGAGCGGCTCGGGCACCTGGTTGGACGCGATGCGCTGGGCCAGACCTTCGACAACCGCGGTCTTGCCAACGCCCGGTTCGCCTACCAGCACAGGATTGTTCTTGGTGCGGCGCACGAGCACTTCCATCACCCGCAGAATCTCTTCCTCGCGGCCGATGACGGGATCGAGCTTGCCTTCGTTGGCGAGCGCCGTCAGATCGACGCCGTACTTTTCCAGCGACTGGAAGCTGCCCTCGGCGGCGCTATCGACCGTGCGCCCACCGCGGACCTGCTCGAACGCCTGCTCGAGCGCGGCGTAGGTCAGGCCAGCGCGCTCCGCGGCCTGCGTGAGCTCGTCGCGCGGATCGGCCAGCAGCGCGAGCAGCAGATGCTCGGTGCCAGCGAACTGGTCGCCGCGATTCTGGGCATTCTGCAGCGCCTGCTGAAACACTATGCGCGCGCGCGAGGTAATGAAGATGGCGCCCGGCTGCGGCGCGACGGGTCGGCGCTCGAGCTCGGTGCGCAGCCACTCAAGGAGCTGCGCCGGCTGGAACGCATCCAGCTTTTCGAACGCAGCCTTGATCAGCCCGTCAGGTTCGCCGAGCAGCCCGAGCAGCAAATGTTCCGCGTCGAGCTGGTTGTGACGCAATCGCAGCAAGAGCTGCTGGACGCGTTCCAGAGCGGCGCGGGCTTCGTTGGTAAATCGTTCGAGAGGAATCAAGAGAGCGGACCTCCTCCGCACTGAGTCAGGCGCCAGACCTGACAACGGGACTGTAAGAGTTTGTCGATATCCTGGCGCAGTTTTTCCGTAACTACTCGTCTATAACCCGGCCTGGCGGACGCGAATTCCCTCATGACGGTCGCTGAGGCTGCCGATACTCCCAGGGCTGTGAAACGCCGCGACCTGCTGATCGGTTCGATCGCCCTGCTTGGCTCGGCTGCTGTGGCCGGCGGAGGGACGGCTATCGCCTTGTCGTCCGTCGTGCCCCCACCGCCCAAGCCTGCGCCGGCGGCCACCCCCGAAACCGCGGCGGCCCAGGCCACGCCGGCCCACGGTGCACCGGCCCCGGCGAGCGGTCACGGCGCGCAGCCTACCGCCGCAGCCGGCAGTGGCGCGGCGCCGGCGGCCGATCACGCTCCCGCTGCAGCGACCGGCTCGCACTGGGACTACGAGGGTCCGACTGGCCCGCAGGCGTGGGGCGATCTCGAGCCCGCGAGCGCGGTGTGCAAGCAGGGTGGCGCGCAGTCGCCGATCGACCTGGCCGATGGTCTGCGCGTACCCGCGCTCCCCGGACTGCAGATCAACTATGGCGCGACGAAGGTCAAGGTGACCAACAACGGCCACACCTTCCAGGTCAACGTCGACAAAGGCAGCTCGCTAACAATCGACGGCAAGAAGTTCGATCTGCTGCAGTTCCATTTCCATACGCCGAGCGAGCATACGCTCGAGCGCCGCGCCTATCCACTCGAGCTGCACCTGGTTCACCAGGCCGCGGACAAGAATCTCGCGGTCATCGGCGTGCTGATGGCCGAAGGTGCGCCGAACATGCTGCTCACCAAGTTCTGGGAGCGCCTGCCGCGCTCTTCGGGCGAGGTCGACACTGGCCAGACCATCGACCTCAAAGAACTGCTGCCGCGCAACATCGACGACTATCTGACCTACTCCGGTTCGCTGACCACGCCGCCGTGCACCGAGAGCGTGCGGTGGATCGTCCTGCGCCGCTCGGTCGAGGTCTCCAAAGCCCAGATCGCCGCGTTCCGCACGGTCTTCCCGATGAACGCGCGCCCTACCCAGCCCGTCGGCGCCCGCCTGATCCTGTCATCCTGAGGCCGCAGCCGAAGGATCCGCTTGACGAAAACGTCCGAGCAAGTGGATCCTTCG
>DASXRR010000106.1:0-7160 GCA_036506475.1 Chloroflexota bacterium | reverse complement strand
GCGCTGCGGCCGCGCCGCTCGTGCGTGGGCTTCGTCAAAATGCCGTGCTTTCACGAGATCATGCGCTGGACAGTCCCGGTTAGAGGTCAAGGCAGTTCCCAGCAGCTGGATTGGAGGGTTCCCTCACCCCAGTGAATCCCGCAGCCGCCGCTGCGCCGAGCTGCTCGTAAGCGGTCAACGCAAGCACCGACTCGCAGGTTGTCGCCTCCCGATTCTGAACTCGGAAGCCCGTCCGAGCGCAACACACGACCACCCTCTGAGCCGTGCCGGAGTTGTCGCCACACGATGGACAGCGCGCCCCCTTCGCGCGGCAACGCACTAACTGGTGAACGGTCACGCTGCGCAGTGACACCTGCTCGAGAACGAGCCCAGCGCCAGGCGGCAAAAACACCTGCGGACCCACCGTCCACCCTCTGGGTGGCCCGGCGAGTTTGCCAGGCCGGCGAGTTCTACCGGGTCAGGTCCCGGCGCCGCAATCGGTCTTGATAAAATGGCCTCCCCACTGCCGCCCATCTCGCGTGACCGGACCGCCGCTGCACGAACCTCGTGCCAGACCCGACTGGATGGTGACCGGTCGGCGGGATTCGGCGAGCACGACGTCGACCGGAACGGCGTGTTAGGTTTGGTTGAACTGGCGGGAGCGCAGCCCCGCAGTGTTGCCCAACATGCCGATGGTTTATCCGCCGTCCACGGCAGCCTGCTTCTCGCTCGGGGACTTGCCGTCGCGCTCGGAATACGAGGTTTCTCCCGCGCGGAGATGGCGAGGCCGCAGCAGCTCATGCGTGTAGACGGGAAGACCGAAAACGGCGAAGGCGCGCGTGTCGACCTGCGCTAAGGCGCTCCAGAGGCACTTCGCGGTCGACACTGCAAGCTGCACGGCAAACCTGCGAAGACGACCCCTCCGCTTCGACTGGAGGTCGCGCACGCGCTCGGGCCGCCAGCCGCCAAAGGCGATCAAGCAGCGCGGCAGCGCGGCCAAGGGTGAACCCATGGCCAGTCGTATCACCAGCGGCGGCCGTTGGCGTGGCTGGCCCGCTGCCGAGAAGGGCGTCATCCGCCGCTGCAGTGCCTGCATCAGTCGGGTCGGCAGCTCGCGGCGACGCTGTACCGCGGCGAGGTCGGCCGTGCGCAGCGTGCCCTGTAATAGGCCGGGCCCGAGGATGTTGGCCGCGACCACGGCATCCTGGACCGCGTAGTTGATTCCCACGCCGCCTACTGGTGACATCACGTGCGCGGCGTCGCCGATCATCAGCAGGCCAGGCGCATACCAGCGCTCTACTCGGCCGGCATCGACCGACAACAGCGATACCTGACGCCAGTCTCGGAGCAGCTCGATCCGATCGGCGAGCCAGCCAGCATGGTCGACCACCGATCGGCGGATCGCCTCCGGGCCGGCGTCGCGCAGGCGTTGGTAGGCGCCCTTGGCGAAGGCGTAGCCGACCTGCCACCCGTCAGGACGGTCCATGATCACGACCACACCGTCGGCGCCGAGGTAGACACCCGCGGCACGCTCGGGATCGGACGCCGCCTTCGGCAGACGGAACCACAGCACGTCCATAGGCGCGCCGCGGCCGCGCAGCGGCGCACCTGCAAGCTGGCGCACCTTCGAGAACCGGCCATCAGCCCAACCACCAGTGACGCGCGTACCTCGTGCAGGCCATCTGCCGCTGTGTAGCGGATCCCACACACACCCCTCGCGTCGCGCAGCAAATCGTCGACGCGCGCGCCCGTAGCAAGGCGAAACGTGGGGTACCGCTGGGCCTCGCGAACCAGCATCTCGAGCAGCAGGTTCTGCGGGATCATATAGCTGGAGGACGGCCGCGCGCGGTCGCGCGGTCGGAGGCGGCGAGATGCTGCCGTCGGGGTAATGAAACGGAAAGTCCAGCATGGCCACGTGCGGCAGGGCTAGCAGTTTGTCGAGGAGGCCGAGCTGCTCGATCAGGTTGACCGTCGACGGATGAACGGTGTCGCCGCGGAACTCGCGGTCGAAGTTCTGGTGCGCTTCCAGCAGCAGTATGTCCACCCCCTGTCGGGCGAGCAGCAGCCCCAGCACGACGCCGGCCGGTCCGCCGCCAGCGATGCAGCAATCGACAGTTTGGATCGCCTCGTGGGTTGAAGTCGGAGAGTTCACGCAGGACTCCTCACTCCGTCAGGGCGGATCCGCACCGAGACGGGTGCCTGGTCCGCGTGCGGCAAGAACTGCCAGACCGCCGCACCGAGCATGAACGCGGTCAGGGTGCCGAAAGGTGGCGCGTGATTCACACTCATGGCTACGCCCGCGACGGCGAGTGGGAGCGCCACCGGCCACCTCCGCCCCCGCCACAGGCCAACCGCAGCCGCGATGAGACCGACTCCCCAGGCGATCGAGCCGGCGGCGGCGAGCTTGAACGCAGTGCCGGATTGGTCGTAGAAGAGATCCTTGATGACCGTGTCGATCACCGGCCGGTCCGCCGGTGAGAGCGACTGGCGGTACTGGATCAGGATGTGCGAGCCGATCCCGACCAGCGCATCGAACGCGGGATACAACACGATATAGGCGGCGAGCGCCACGCGGCTGACTCGGCTCGCGGCGCCGTCGGCCGGCAGCATCCACAGCACCACGAGACCAAGCAGCGGAAACAAGGCTAGCCCGGCCATGTGCAGCGCCAGCCACCGCTCCTGGATCGTGGACAGATAGCGCAGCCATTTGTCGGGCTCGGGGGGGCCGCCGTGCGCCACCAGCTCATCCGCCCCATGCAGGAGAGAAAAGGCCACCAGCAGGATGGGTGCCGATACCATGACGCCTCGCTTGAGCGCCGCAATTGACAGAGCCGAAGTCATGTGGTCCTCCGCTTGTGTGGTTACTGGTGCGTCGGCGCCTTACAGGCCGCCGACACCTACGAGCTCTCCGGCGCCGACAAATCGCCGAATCGCGCTGAGGACGACCTCCGGACGCTCGACGAAGGTCATGTGGCCAACGCCTGGAATGACCAGCAGCTCAGCATCGGAGATTGCCGCCGCGAGCGCGCGGCTCGCGTTCGGGTGGATAATCCAGTCCTCGTCACCAGTGACGATCAGCGTTGGCACGCGGATCGCTCCCAGGCCGCCGCGCACGTCGTACGTTGGCGCGTAGCGCTCGAAGTAATGCGCCGCGACATTCATGTTGAGCACCGCGCGCGCAAACGCCTCTTCGAGCAGCATCGCGTTGGCCGGGTTACTAACGTATGCCGGGAACGCGAGTCGCTGGAAGTCCGCCTGGGCCTCTGAGAAGTCGCCGCCGAACACGCGTTCCGCCGCGGCGCGTACTGCGCGCCCGTGCCGATCTTCGAGCATCTCCAGGCCGCCGGCTATGTCAGCAGAGGCGGCGGCGGTGTTGAGCAACACGAGCCTCCCAGCCACCTCCGGATGCCGAATGGCAAGGTGCAGCGCGACGAAACCGCCAAAGGAGTGCCCCAGGACGACCGGTCGCTCGATGCCCAGCGTGCGACACAGGCTCGCGGCGTCGTCGGCCATCTGCATCGGCGAGCAGCTGTCGATCGGTGCTCGGGCGGACCTGCCCTGGCCACGCTGGTCGAGGTAGACAAGCTGGCCTGAATCCGCCAGGGGCGAAAGATGCGGTTTGTACGTGGTGTGATCGAACCCCGGCCCACCGTGCAGCAACAGGAATGTCGGGCGCTCGCGCATGCTCGGGCCGTCGGCAACCAGCGCTGCGCCGTCGACGTCGAAGTACAGTTCCGTGTCGTTGATGGTCAGTCGCACCTCAACACCTCGTTCGTGCTTGAACTCGGGCTCAAGCTCCGGTCGAAGTTTCGCCGCCAGGGCGGCGCTGACGACTCGTGCGAAACACGGAGTTTTGGTCGCGCTCGCACGGAGAAATTCGCGCGAGACCCCCTGGCAGCGGAGCGTCGCCGACGCGCGTTAGTCGACGCTGATGGTCAGACCTTTTTCGACGGCCCAGGCCGCGATCTGAGCCCGCGAGCTAAACCCGAGTTTGGCGAAGATGTTGCCGATGTGCGTTTGGACAGTTCGATTGCCCAGGACAAGCGTCTCGGCAATCTCGCGGTTTGACTTGCCACGGGCGATGAGCGCAGCCACCTCGCGCACCCGTGTCGTCAGCCCGCCGTAAACCGCCTTGGTCTGGCGCAACGCCGTGGCGGGACGTCGGCGGGGAAGCTGTGCCATCGCGCTCGTCAGGAAGTGCGCCCGAAGTGACGTACCGCCCAGCTCGGGTTCGGGTTCGCCGGGCACATCCGCCGCGAGCCGCTCAATGATCGTGCGCGCCGCGTCGAATTCGCGCGCAGCCTCGGCGCGCCGCCCCTGGGCTTGAGCCAAGCGGCCCAAGGTCACTCGTACGCGCCACACCAGAGGCCAGGAGCCGCGGCTGCTAGCCGCATCGACGACCGGTCTCAGGACAGCCTCCGCCTCCTTGGCGCGACCCATACGCCTGAGCGCCTCACCTCGCAGCAACCAGACATAGGGGGGTGCCCTATGCTGTTTCGCAGTTCGGCTGCAAAGGTGGCTGCACGGATCGTCGCCTCCATGGGGCGGCTCCCATCCATCCCAAACGGCCAAGGGCGATAGGGTGCACATTCCATCCTCTCGGCCCGGGATGCAGCAGCGAGGACATCGCCCGTATCGAGGGGACGATCACGTTATCGACGCCCAGAAGGAGCGGCCGCTGATCGCTGAAGATCAGTCGGTGAGCCGCTGCACGGCGTGGCTTACAGATTGCGCCCAGTCTGCGCGTGCGGTGTAGCTCGTGGGGAGCTGCGCCCATATTCGTCCTCGAGATGCGACACGCACACTCGGTGTCCCCTCAGCTCGAATCCGCGCACGGTCGGGGTGCCGCACAACTCGCCAGCTGGTGCGCGGACCGAGCAGTGTGAATCGACGAGCTCGCGTGCTCGACGAGCACACTCACCCTCATGACAGATGGGTACCATCAGCGGCTCTGAGATTTGGCGACGCAGGCTGTCACGCCCACAGATGTAACACTGTCTCATGTGACCCCCCTTCGAAATGGCTTGCGCTGTAAGAATCGGCATACGTGAGCTCTAGCTGAATCGACGACGTTTGCGCGTCGCGCGATTCGCGTCGCTGCCACCGGGGATCGCGTTGGGGGATCGGGTGTAACAGACGCGTCGACATCCAGGAGAGCCGGGCCAGCGACCGTTGTGTCCAACTCGACACGCACGATGCACTGCTGCAACTTGTCGACGCTCTGAGCAGCTGCGATCGCGGTCGCCCTGATCCGCTTGGCGTGTTCCCCCAAATCCTCGGGTAAACGTGGATCGTCAGCCAACATTTCGCTGTAACCAATCGTGGCGGTCAGCTTGTTGGCCAGGTGATGCCGGACAGTACGAGTGGCTAACGTGGCGCCTTCGATTCGCGCGGCTTCGGCCAGCTGCTCCTCGCGGCGATGCTCACCGCGGGCATAACGCGTAACCATTCGATAGGCCACATAGGCAAAGACGAGGCGCACCACGAGGTTAAGAAGTGGAAGGAGATCGCCGGAGCCGTCTGCCGAATCGAGAACGAACAACAAGACAGCTGCCGCGCATCCCAACGCGAGGACTATGCGGATTTGTCGAACGAGCGAGTGCCCGCTAGATGAGTAAACCGACCGGCTCTGCAAGCGCACATACACAGGATGCCCGCGGCCGGTAAGCCGAGGGCATTGCTGTTGTAAGGAGCCGGTTGAGTTCGGGCGTCAGGTGATGTTGAACGGATTGCTGGTGGCGCTCGTCAGCGTGCCGCTGCTGGCGACAAGGGTGTAGCCAGTGCCGGTGCGGTTGATCGAGAGATTGCTGAACGTTGCAACGCCATTGACCGCGTTTACCGCACCTCCACCAGTCAACGTGCCCCCGCCGCCGCTGCCCGGGTTGGTGCCTATCGCCAGCGCGATGGCGGCCGCGCTACTAGTAACGGTATTGCCGAACTGGTCCTGGACGGCCACCTGAACGGCTGGCGTCATGGTCGCGGTGCGTGCGGTGTTGCTGGGCTGGACGATGAACGCAAGTCGCTGCGCCGCGCCAGCTGTGATGTCAAACGAGTTGCTCGTAGCACCTATCAGCGCACCGCTCGTGGCGACGAGTGTGTACCCAGTACCAGCTCGGGTGATCGACAGATTGAAGGTGGCGGTGCCATTGACCGCGCTTACCGTCGTGCTGCCTGTGAGCGTTGCACCAGTCGGGTTGTTCCCAAAAGCCACTGTGATTGGCGCGGTGCTGCTGGTAACGGTGTTGCCGCCCGCATCTTGAATCGTAACCCACATGCCGGTCACTCCGTTGATGGTCGAGCCGGCCAGGGTGGTCGTCGGCTGATTAGTGAACACCAATCTGCTAGCTGGTCCAGGAGCAATACCGAAGGCCGCGCTTGAAGCAGCGGGTGCGCCGGTTGTGGAAGCAGTCAGCGTATAGCCCGTACCAGCGCGGTTGATAGACAGATTGCTGAATGTGGCCACACCATTCACGCTGCTGGCGGTAGTCGTGCCGCTCAGTGTGCCGCCCGACGGGTTGGTGCCTATGGCAATGGTCACGGAGGCGCCGCTGATCAGATTGCCGAAGCTGTCGCGCAGCTGCACGGTCACGGCTGGAGTGATCGAGCTGCTGGCCGCGGTGTTGGTCGGCTGCTGCACGTAGACGAGCTGGCTTACCGTTGCCGCACCCACCGCTATGGGATTGGCGTTGCCCGTGATGGTGCCGGTTGTGGCATCGGTCGCGGTGACCGTCTGGTTACCAGCTGTGCGCAGCGTTACCGCGTTCGGGAAGATGTGCGCGCCATTGTCGCCAGCACTGAAGCTGTAGTCGGATGGCAGGGTGCCCTGCGCATCGGTGCTGGTGAAATGGATGGTGCCGGTATAGCCAGTGACCGTATTGCCGAACTGATCCTGCGCCGTGACGGTCACTCCCAGTGAGTCCCCGGCCGTGGTCGAGCCCCTCCACGCCACCACCTGCAGATGGCTGGCGGCCGCGGCGCTGACGCTGATCGCATCACTGGTCCCGCTGATGTTGCCGTTGGTCACATCCGTCGCCGTCGCTGTCTGGCTACCAGCCGTCCGCAACGTCAGCCCGCCGGCGAATGTGTGCGTGCCGCTGTCACCAGCCACGAACGTGTACTCGACCGGCAGCAGCGCCTGGCTATCGCTGCTCGTGAAGTGCACCGTCCCGCTATAGCCGCTG
>DASXRR010000105.1:0-33494 GCA_036506475.1 Chloroflexota bacterium | reverse complement strand
CTGGTGATGCCGATCGTGGTCGGCCGCGCGGTGCACGTGCATCCCCTGGTAACCATCTTCGCGGTGCTGACTGGCGAGAAGGTGGCGGGCGTGCTGGGCATGATCCTGGCCGTGCCGATGGCCGCCGCGATCAAGGTCGTGCTCGACTACGCGTACCCGCCCGAAGAAGCCGAGTCGCCGCTGGAGCTGCCGCCCGAGGCAGCCCGGCGCACGCGAAAAACGCTCAAGCTGTCGGGCTGACGGCTATATTGCTGGGCGTGTTGAACGGCCACGCACCAGTCGTCGAAGTCGATCAGCTTGTCAAACAATACGGCCGCGGCAAGAACGCCATCACGGCC
This sequence comes from Chloroflexota bacterium, assembly GCA_036506475.1. Classification (GTDB taxonomy): domain Bacteria; phylum Chloroflexota; class UBA6077; order UBA6077; family CF-72; genus CF-72. Next base: position 33,156 of record DASXRR010000105.1, on the reverse strand, counting down.
GTCGACGGCGTGAGCTTTGCGGTCGAGCCTGGCGAAATCTTCGGCTTCCTGGGCCCGAACGGCGCGGGTAAGACGACCACTATCTCAGTGCTGTGTACGCTGCTGCGACCCACGAATGGCAGCGTCAAGGTCCGCGGCTTCGACGTCGCCCAGCAGTCCGACGACGTCCGTCGCTCGATCGGCCTCATCTTTCAGGATTCGACCCTGGACATCCAACTGACTGCGCAGGAGAACCTCGACTTTCACGCCTTTGCCTACGACGTGCCGCGCGGAGAGGCGCGTACACGCGGCGAGCAGCTGCTCAAGTTGCTCGACCTGTGGGATCGGCGGGATGACCCGGTCAAGACATTCTCGGGTGGCATGAAGCGTCGGCTGGAGATCGCTCGGGGCCTGCTGCACCGCCCAAGCGTGCTCTTCCTGGACGAGCCGACGCAGGGCCTCGACCCGCAAACGCGCTCGTTGATCTGGAAGTACCTGCTCGGGCTGCGCGAGTCGGACGGCATCACGCTGTTCATGACAACGCATTACATGGACGAGGCCGAGTACTGCGATCGCATCGCGATCATCGACCACGGCCGCATCGTGGCGCTCGACACGCCGGGCGAGCTCAAAGCCATGATGGGCGGCGACGTCATCGTCCTGCGCACGTCCGACAACGCGCTCGCCGTGACCGAAATCTCGGAGCGGTGGGGCCTGGAAGTCATCCAGACCGGCAACGAGCTGCGCCTGGAGGTGGAACGCGGCGACGAGTTCGTGCCCGAGCTGGTGCGGCACATCACGCCCCGGGTGGAGGCGATCAGCGTCAGCCGTCCGACGCTGGACGATGTGTTCATCAAGCTGACCGGCCACGCCATTCGCGAGCAAGACGCGAGCGCGGTCGATCCGTTGCGCCAAATGGGGCGCATGTGGACGAGCACGCGGCGCTAGTTCTCGCCGGCGGCAGGTAGCACGAAGCGGAACGTGGCGCCCAGGCCTGGGCCGGGGCTTTCGGCCCAGATCTGGCCGCCGTGCGCCAGCACCAGGTGTTTGGCGATGGCCAGGCCGAGGCCCGTACCTGTGCCGGCGGCGCGGGCCGGATCGGTCTTGTAGAAGCGCTCGAAGACGCGTCCTAGCTGTGTGGGCTCGATACCCATGCCGGTGTCTGTGACCCACACTTCGACCCGCTCGTCGCCAGTGCGGCGTGCACCCAGCTCGATCCGACCGTCAGGCGGCGTGAACTTGGTGGCATTGCCGAGCAGGTTCGACAGCACCTGGCCAATACGTCGTGAGTCAGCGCGTACCCAGAGCGCACTTTCGGGCTCAACGCACACGTCGACTCTCAGCTCCGCCTGACGCGCTGACGGCCGCGCACGCTCGGCGGCCTCACGCACCAGCTCGTCGGCTCGGCACGGGGCGAGCTGCAAGTCAAGCCGACCGGCGTCGGCGCGGGCGAGCTCGAGCAGCTCGGCGACCAGCTGCGCCAGGCCGTCGACCTCGGTGTGCATCAGCCGCAGGAACTCGGGGCCCTCGATCGGATCGGCGAGCGCACCGCGCTCGAAGGTTTCGACCAGCGCTTTGAGCGCCGCCACCGGCGTGCGCAGCTCGTGCGACACATTGGCCACGAAGTCGCGCCGCGCGGCTTCGGCGCGACGCAAGTCGGTCACGTCCTGAAGGACCACGAGCTGGCGCGTTTCGGGTAGGCGCGTCGCGATTGCCTGGACCCAGCGCCGCTCGCCCTGATGATCGAGCTCCAGCAGATGCGTCGCCGGTGATGCGTCGCGCGCTGCGCGCGCCAACGCGATCAGACCCTCGTCACCCAGGCTGTCCAGGCTGCGCCCATCGAGTTGTGCCGAGCGCAGCATGCGCGCCGCGGCCGGGTTGCTGAGCACGACCTGTTCGTGCGCATCCAGCACCAGGACGCTGTCGGTCATGTGCTCGAAGATCGTGGCGACCTCGGCGCGCTCGTGCTTCAACTGGTCGAGCGTGCGCTGCAGGCGCGAGTGAGTCAGGTGCAGCCCGTAGAGCAACGGCGCGAGCTCGAGCGGTGCCTGACGCGCGAAGTCGGCCAGGGTCAGCTCGCCAATGCGTCCTTCTTCGATCGTTCGCGCGAGTTGACGCAGGCGCCTGACTGGTGGGTCGCCGGTGTGCTCGACGATGACCGCCGCGACGATCACGCCCAGAGCCCCAATCAGCGTCGCGACCGGCACGTAGGTCTCCCAGCTCGACGGAGGCACGAACAACAGGGCGACGAGCAGCATGGCCAGCGCGGTGCCGCCGACGAGCAATACGGCTACCCACGCGAAATGTCGCGTCACTAACTAACCGGCGAACAGATAGCCGACCCCGCGCACGGTCTGAATGCGGATCGGATTGGTGGGATCCGGTTCAATTTTGCCGCGCAACCAGCGCACGTGGACATCGACGGTGCGTGTGTCGCCGGCGAATTCGTAGCCCCACACGTGGAGCAGCAATCGCTCGCGGCTGTGGACCTGGTTTGGATGCTGCAGGAGATAGCGGAGCAGCTCGAATTCGCGCGGCTTCAGTTTGAGGTTGTGTGCGTCACGCGTGGCGCGATGGGTGGCGGTATCGATCACCAGGTCACCCGAATGGAGCTCCGCGGACGCGCCTGGAGCTGGCGGGTCGGACATCTCAGCACGGCGGACGAGCGCCTTTACCCTCGCCAGCAGCTCGTGCATGCTGAACGGCTTGGTCAGGTAGTCGTCGGCGCCGACTTCCAGGCCGACGACTTTGTCGATCTCCGCGTCACGCGCGGTCAAGATCAGGATGGGCACGCGGCTGACGGCGGGATTGCTGGGCTCGCTGCGCAGCGCGCGGGTGATCTCCAGACCGTCCAGGTCGGGCAGCATCAGGTCGAGCAGCAACACATCGGGCGGCTGCGCCCGCACCAATTCGAGCGCCCTGGCGCCGTTGGTGCACAGGCGGACGACATGGCCTGCGCGGGTCAGGTTGTAGCGCAGCGTGTGCAGCAAACTCTCTTCGTCTTCGACGACGAGCACATCGGCCATGTTGACCGCAATTATGGCCGCTAATCTCCGCGGCGCGACGATGGTCCCGGGCTATGCTTGTGGGCTCATGGCAAGTACTGGCCTGCGCACTGAATCAACCTCTGCCATCACCCTGACCCTGGCCCGACCGCGCCGACCTGCGTTCGTGCTGCAGCTGCGCGGGGTGTACATCATCTGGTACCGCGATCTCTTGCGCTGGTGGCGCGATCGTCAGCGCATCTTGCCCTCGTTGATCCAGCCGGTGCTGTACCTGTTTGTGTTTGGCGTGGGCCTGGGCTCGGCTCTGGGTGGTGGCGGCGGCCGGTTTGGCGGCGCAGGCGACGTGGGCTACACGACATTCATGTACCCGGGTGTGCTGGCCATGAGCGTGCTGTTCACCGCCATCTTCTCGTCGATGAGCATCATGTGGGATCGCGAGTTCGGCTTTCTCAAGGAAATCCAGGTCGCGCCCATTTCGCGCGCGGCCGTGGCAGTGGGCAAGGCGCTCGGTGGCAGCACCGTGGCGATGCTCCAGGCCAGCTTGTTGCTGCTGTTCGCGCCTCTGGTTGGCGTCAGCCTGTCCCCGGTGATGGTGCTGCAGCTGCTGGGCATCATGTTCTTGCTGGCCTTCGCGCTGAGCGGACTCGGTGTGGCGATCGCCTCGCGCATGCGCAGCATGGAAGGCTTCCAGGCGATGATCAACTTCGTCCTGATGCCGATCCTGTTCTTGAGCGGCGCCTTCTTTCCCCTTCAAGGCCTGCCGTGGTGGCTGGAAGCGCTAACCCGCCTGGATCCCGCGGCCTACGCTGTCGACGCCCTGCGCCGCGTCGTCCTGATCGGCTCGGGCGTCCCCGAGCCCACCGCAGGCACGCTGGCCATCCCCAGCCCCCTCGGCGGCGCACTGCCGGTCGCCATCGAGGTCGTCCTCCTGGCCGCCTTCAGCGCCATCGTCCTGACCCTAGCCGTCCGCTGGTTCGGCCAAACGGATTGACTGTCATCCTGAGCGCAGCGAAGGATCCGCTTGATCAATGCTTTACGCGGTGTACATCGTCGCGAATAAGCACCGCACGACCTATATCGGCGTCACGAACAACCTGGAGCGCCGAATCAACGAGCACAAGAAGCGGCTCGGCCCAGGCTTCGCCGCCAAATATGGCCTGGATCGCCTGGTCTACGTCGAGCAGACGCAGGACGTGAGGCTAGCGATCGCGCGCGAGAAGCAGCTCAAAGGCTGGACGCGGGCGAAGAAGATCGCCTTGATCGAGTCCTTGAATCCGAGGTGGGAGGACCTTGCACAGGATTGGTTCGAGCAAGCGGATCCTTCGCTGCGCTCAGGATGACAAAGAGAGCTACTCGACGCGGATCTCGGTGCGTCTTGGGCCGAGCGGGCCGGTGTCTTTTTCGGCGGATTCGATGCGCTCTATGGCGCGGTCGACGATGACGCGTAGGGCCAGGAGTTGTTCGCGCTGGGCGGCGTACATGTGTTTGACGGCTTCGTCGGGCAAGACGGCGCGCATCAGTCGATTCAGGCTGGGGAAGCGCAGCACGACCTCGTCGTCAGTGCGCTCAGCGCGGAAGCTGGTGCTCGTCCGCTCGGTGCTTGTCATCGCAGGTGCCTCCTCGGAAACTAGCCCGACTCGAAATCGACCGTGAGCGTAGCATGCTCCTCGTCGAGTTTCGCGCGCGTGGCGCGCAAGCCGATGAGCGCCCGCGGCAGGATGATGTGCCGTCGATGCGCGCCGACATGGACGAACAGCTCGTCGCCCGTCTGACGTAAGGACACCTCACCGTGGGTGGCAAAGGGCAGCGGGATGGTGAGCCGAAAACTCCCCGGGCCGGTGCCCTTCAAGACCTGCGCCTGGCCGGTGTAATAGATCTGCGCCGGGTCTTCTTCGCCATACAGCGCCTGAGCCATGCGCACCAGCGCGTCGAGCCCGACGACCTCGTCGTCGAAGAGCGGTACCTGTTTGATGGGCACTGGTGAGAAGCCCTCCTCGACGCGCTGCAAGTAGCGCGTTTGCGTCTCCTTCCAATGTGTGAAGTACGGGTCGCGCACCGTGTCGGGCAGGACGCGGTTGGCCACGACGAGGTCCAGCGGATAGCCGAACAAATGGAAGTAGGTGCTGGTGCGCTGCGCCTCGGACACGACCATCTTCTCGGGATTCAAGACGAGGCGCACGCTGGTCAGCTGCGGGTTGATGAGCATGCCGTGCAGTGCATCAAGCTGCACGAACAGGCGCTCGACGCTCTCGTAAACCTTGTCGCTCGGCAGCGGCATGTCCACAAATGCGCCAATCAAAGGCCGCGCGACGCCCATTGCTCGCCGCTGGATCGGAAAGATGCGCTGCATCCACCAGCGCATCACTTCGGGAAAGGACAAGAGGCGCAACGTCTCGCCGGTCGGCGCGGCGTCAACCACAATGACGTCGAAGCGGCCCGACTCGCGATGCCGATTGATCCACAACAGGTTCGCCAGCTCGTCCATGCCTGGTAAGACGGTCAGCTCGTCGGCGACTACGGTGTCGACTTCACCCGACCAGCGCAGGATGGCGTTCAGCCACTCCTGCACGATCCCCCAGTGGGTCTGCAGGTTGTTGTAGATGTCGGTTTCCTGAGCCCACAGGTTGGGCGCGACCAGGCTGGGCTCAGGTCCCAGCGGCACATCGAGACTGTCTGCCAACGAATGTGCCAGGTCGGTGCTCAAGACGACCGTTCGATAGCCAAGCGCGGCGCAGCGGACCGCGCTCGACGCCGCAATCGAGGTTTTGCCAACGCCGCCTTTACCGGTGTAGACGAGGATGCGCATAGCCGGCCGCATTGTCGCATTTCGGTAAAGAACCTGGTTGACGCGAAATCTGGTGGTACCATTCGCGTCCCGAGGCAATCCGAGTTGGCTGGCGAACGCGTTCTGGTCGTTGACGACGACGAAAGCATTCGTCAGATCGTGACTATTTTTCTGACTGACGAAGGCTACGACGTTGCGTCAGTTGCCAATGGGCAGGTTGCGCTCGACATGGTGTACGAGTACCAACCGCACATCATCCTGCTTGACCTGCGTATGCCGGTCATGGACGGCTGGCAATTCGTGCGCTGCTATCGTGCGTCGACTGGTCCGCATGCGCCGATCATCGCGTTCGTAGCCGCGCTGCACGCCGAAGAGGAACGCGACGAAATCGGAGCCGCGGGTTTGTTGGCCAAACCGTTCGACCTGGAGGATTTGTTGAGCGCGGTCGAAGATGCCAAGCGATCCGCGCACACCGAACTTCAGGCGAAGACGTAAACGCGCGTTCCGATGTCGGCCCAGTCCCAGGCGAACTTGGCCTCGTTGTAGGCCACGCCCAGGCAGCCGTGCGAGCCCGCGTAGCCCCAATTGCTGCTCCAGTAGTTGTAGTGAATGCTGGCGCCGTCCGCGGTGAAGTACTGGGTGAACAGGACGTTCTGGAGGTAATAGCCACCGGGTGCATCCCGCGGAATCGGCGGATAGACGCGCTCGCTGGTCATAGTCTCGTTGGGGACGCGCCACAAGATCTTGTGTGCGCCGGTCGGCGTTCTGTTGGCGACGGTGCCCTTCAACGTAAGCGTCGACCACACGGGCGCGCCGTCTTTGAAGGCGACTAGCATCGCTGGTTCTTTGAGGTCGGCCTCGAAGTGCCGCCCGGGCCGATCCGCCTGGTCCGGTGAGCGCGGCGTATAGCGCAGCCGCGGCAGACGCACGACTGAGTTATGGACATAGCCGAGCGCGATCGGCTGCATCAGCACGTCCTGCCAATGCACGCGATACCACTCGTCGCCATCGTCGCCGTGGACCTTGTCCAGCACGCGCACTGGCGCGTTGTGGCCGAGCGAGCGCACGAGCGGATTGGCCTGACCTGGCCACGTGCGCAGGTTGCCGCCGCCGATAATTCGGGCTGGCAAGCCAACCGCGCCAATGATGTCTGGACCTTCCAGCCGTTCGGCGTCCAGCTCGGCCGAGCTCGGCAGGGGCACGGGTCCGATCGTATTCACAGGCACCCGGCCCACGAGTGAAAAGCGTGGCACCCACACCTGCAGCAGGCCGCCTGGCAATCCGCGCAGGATGCGCATGCGCGACCAGCGCGGCAAGCCCGCGATAGGCTTACCGTCCGAGCCGAGCAGCGGCGTCTCGATATGATTCGCGATCCACTGCGCCTCGTCGGCGTGCGGCTCCGCGAAGGCGATGCCAGAACGTGCAATGCCGGCCAGGGCGACTCCCGCGCCGGCCAGGAATCCTCTCCGGGTCAGTCCGAGGTGCGCCATACCTGTATCTATAGTCTTAGTTACGGCATGTAACCGTGTCCACTAACAACACGATCGCGCAACAGAACGATCCGCACGAGCTTCTTGAGGTATTTGACGCTGCCGGCCGGGCTACGGGCGTGGCTAAGTCGCGCGCGGCCATCCATATCGACGGCGACTGGCATCAGGCGTTTCACTGCTGGATCCTGCGGCCAGGACCGCGGGTCGTGCTCCAACGCCGCTCTTCAGTCAAGGACACCTTTCCAGACTGCTGGGACGCGGCTGCCGCGGGCCACTGGCGCTTTGGCGAGACCGCCGCCGCCGCCGCGCGTGAAATTGCCGAAGAATTGGGGCTGGACGTGCAGTTCGCTGATTTGCAGTATGTCGGCCGTGAACGCCTGGCGCGACGGTTCACCAGCGGGCTGATCGATCGCGAGTACCACCAGGTTTACGTCTTGCATTGGGCCGCGCCGCTGGTGAGCTACCGGCCCGACCCGACTGAGGTCAACGCCGTAGGTGCCTTTGCTTCAGGAGATCTGCTGAGACTGCTGGGCGGGAAGATTTCCAGCATCTCGACGGTTGAAGCCATACAGGTAGCTGACGATGGCGCCGTAAGCACCGCTGTGTTCGAGGTTCAGCGCCAGGAAGTAGTGCCCTACTCAGTTGCGCGCGTGCGCCGCATTTTGGGGTCCGCCAAACTCATTCGTTAGAATTCACAAGGACTATGGCTGAAAGCAACAAGAACCAGACGGCCGCCGAGCGTGCCCGATTGAAGGAAGCCCTGGGCGCGCAGTTGAGCGACCACATCTGTGCCTCACCCTCATGCCCGACCGCGGGTGAGCGCATCAGCATGCGCGATCTGTACCCGGTCGTGGCCGCCGCGCCACGCCGCCGCACGCTGTTTTTCCACAAGGCGTGCGGGCCCAAGATGGGCGCCTAGACCAACTTCGTCCGCGTATTATCGAGAGGCCGTTCCTGCTGTGGGGCGGCCTCCTGCATTGCTGCATCTCACGTTTCGGCGTGTCCCACCTGACAAAATGGACGAGCTGCGCGCATGGATGGCCGAGCTCGGCCAGCGCCAGGACGAGGTACGCGAGACGTTTCGCAATGAGGGCGTGCGCCACGAGCAGGCGTTCCTGATCCAGAGCGTGGATGGGCCAGTGCTGGTATACGCCCACGAAGTGGACGACCCGGACGCAGCCCAGCAGGCATACGCCAAGTCCACGCTGCCGCTGGATCTACAGCATCGCGAGGTGATGGGCAGCGTCGTCGGCGAGGCGGCCGACGTCGAATTGCTCTACGACGTAAAGCTTCACCCACGCGCCGCCCGCCACTGAGCCTGTTCTGACAGAGAGCGGCGCGGGGGTCAGGGCGCCGCCATCTGCCCGGGGTAGGGGGCGGCGTTGGCGGGTATGTAAGCCTTGAGCACCCGCTCGACGGTGAGCACATGGGCGCACAAGCGCTCGTGCTCGTAGTGGTCGCAGTCACAGCTCAGGCGGCCATCGGCCAGATGAACGGTGTGATCGCTGTTGTCCCCCCGGACCAGCGCTTCTAGACGGGCGAGTTGCACCCGCTTGGGCTCCTCGGCATAACGGTGCGCCTTGTCAATCATGCCGTGCAGCGACGATTGCATATGCCCCGAATGATAGCTCCTGCTAAACGGGGGCCAGAGCGCGCCGGCGCTCCTCGAGCCGCGCGATCAGCTGGTCGAAGGAATCCGCAAACGACTTGACGCCTTCGTGCTGCAATTGGAGTGTCACGGCGGCCATGTCGATGCCGACCTGAGCCAGCTCGGCCATGATCTCGCGCGCACGCGCCATCGCCTCGGGCCGATCGAGCGTACGTGCCACACGGCCGTGATCCTTGAACGCCTCGAGCGTCGCCGGTGGCAGCGTGTCGACCGTGTCTGGCCCGATCAGCTGCTCGACGTACAGCACGTCGCGATAGCGCGGATTCTTGGTGCTCGTGCTCGCCCACAGCGGCCGCTGCACCAGTGCGCCCTGGGCGGCCAGGCGCTGCCAGCTGCTGCTGCCGAACAGGTCGAGAAAGCGCCCATACGCAAGGCGCGCGTTGGCAATCGCGGCCTGACCGAGCAGCGCTTCATAGCGTGTGGTATCGCCGCCCGCGGCAATCTTTTCGCCGAGCTGCTTGTCGACGAGCGTGTCCACGCGACTCACGAAGAAGCTCGCCACCGACGCCGGCGCCGCGCACAGCGAAGCGCCGTGCCGCAAGCGGAGCGACTCGCGACCGCCGAAGAAGCGCTCGATGCCCTTGATGTACGCGTGCACGACCTGCTCGTACAGCTCGACCGCGAACAGCAGCGTCACGTTCACGTTGATGCCCGAGGCAATCGAGGTCTCGATGGCCGGAATGCCCGCCGGGGTGGCCGGGATCTTGATCATGACGTTCGGCCGATCCAGGCGGGTCCACAGGTCGCGCGTCATGTCGACGGTCGCCTGGGTGTCGTTGGCGACGCCAGGCGCGCACTCCAGGCTGACAAATCCGTCGAGGCCGCCTGTCAGCTCATAGATCGGCCGCAGCACGTCCGCCGCACCGCGGATGTCCTCGATCGCCAAGGCCCAATAGATATCCTCGGCGTTCTTGCCCTGCTCTGCCAGCGCTCGCGCCGGCGCCTCGTATTCGGGCCCGGAGCCCATCGCTTTCTCGAAGATGGTTGGGTTGGATGTGACGCCCACGACGCGATCGTCCCAGGCGAGGCGCTTGAGCTCGCCCGAGACGAGCATGCCGCGCGCAATGGTGTCGATCCAGATGCTCTGGCCCTCGTGCCGTAACGCCTCGGTGGGAAAGTGCGATTCAGCCTCGATTGCGCTGATCTTGCCGACGCGGCGGCGGTGTCGCTCCTGCTCGCTGAACTGGGCGCGCAGGAAGGTGCGCGCGATCTCGACGGCCAACTCTGGCCCGGTCACTCGTTCGCCGAGGCATAGCACGTTGGCGTCGTCGTGCTCGACCGCCTGATGCGCGGTGTATGTCTCACCAGCAAAGAAGGCGCGCGCGCCAAACACTTTGCCCGCCGCGATGCACGCGCCGGCGCCCGAGCCACAGATCATGATGGCCCGATCGGCGTCGCCGCTGACCACCGCTTCGGCGGCCGCGCGCGCAAAGTCCGGGTAGTCGACCGGTGGTGACGGGGCGTCGGTGCCGAGATCCAGGAACGTCAGGTCCGGTTCGGCGGCGAGTCGATTGAGCAGCAGTTGCTTGAGGCCGAAACCGGCGTGGTCGGAGGCAATGGCGATACGCATGGGTTGGGCCTTTCTAACGGTCTTCGCCAGCGGGCTTGGAGGCGCTGCCGCGATCGGTGGTGAAGGTGCCGGACGGTACACCCGTGCCGTCCCGCTGGCCGCGCGACAGCAGCTCGCGTGCGCGCTGGGCGATGTACTCGGGGGTGAAGTCCAAGTGCTTGTAGATCTCGGTGTAGGGCGCTGAGGCACCGAAGCGGTTCAGGCCGACAACGTCACCAGACTGGCCAATCCAGCGCTCCCAGCCGAGCGGGGACGCCGCTTCAATGGCCAGCCGGGCTGTGACGCCGGGCGGCAGGACCTCATCGCGATATGCCTGTGACTGCTGCCCAAAGAGCTCCCAAGACGGCATGCTCACGACACGGACACCGATGTCCGACAGCAGATCGCGGGCCTGCATGGCCAGCGCGACTTCGGAGCCAGTGGCAATGAGGATGACGTCCGGTGTGCCGTGGGCATCGGCGAGCGTGTAGGCGCCTCGGCGCGCGCCCTTCGCTGGGCCGAGGTTTGCGCGATCGAAAATCGGGAGTGCCTGGCGGCTGAAAACGAGTGTCGTGGGGCCGTGCCGTCGCTCGATGGCGACGCGCCAGCCTTCCGTGACCTCGTTCGCGTCGGCGGGTCGAAAGACGACCATGTTCGGAATTGCGCGCAGCGCAGGCAAGTGCTCGACGGGCTGGTGGGTCGGGCCATCTTCGCCCAGGCCGATCGAATCATGGCTGAACACGAAGATCGACGGCAGCTCGCTCAGCGCGGCGAGGCGCATCGGCGGGCGCATGTAGTCGCTGAAGACCAGGAACGTTGCGCTGAAGGCGCGCAAGCCGCCGTGGTAGGTCAGGCCGTTGGTGACCGCGCCCATCGCGTGCTCGCGTACGCCGTAGAAGATGTTGCGGCCGGCATAGCCCCACGCGTCGCCAATCGCCCCCTGGCGATCCTTGGCCAGGTTGGCCGGGCTCTCCAGGTCGCCACCGCCTTTGAGCGCGGTGTTGGTCGATGGGTTCAGATCGGCGCTGCCGCCGACGAGCTCGGGCAGGGCCTTCGCGACGGCATTGATGACGGTCGCGCCCGCGGCACGGGTGGCGATCTTGCCGTCCTTCACGTCACCCGGCTTGAACTCCGGCAGCTCGGCGTCCCAATTCGCTGGCAGCTCTCCTGACTGCCCGCGGCGGAACTGCGCTGCTAGATCGGGGAACGCCTGCGCGTAGGCGTCAAACCGCTGCTGCCACTCGCTCTCTTGCTCCTGGCCGCGTTGGACGGCCAGTCGGAACTGCTGCAGCGCCTCGTCGGGGATGTAGAACGGCTCGCTGCTCGGCCAGTGCAGGTTGTGCTTGGTAGCTTCGACCTCGGCCGGTCCGAGTGGGTTGCCGTGCGCCTCGAAGGTGCCGGCCTTGTTCGGGCTGCCGAAGCCGAGCGTGGTGTGGACGATGATCAGCGACGGCTTGTCGGCTTCCTCCACGCCGGCCTGGATGGCTGCTTGCAGCTCCAGCAGATCGTTGCCGTCTTCGACGTGCTGGACGTGCCACTGCTGGGCTTCGAAGCGCTGGCCGACATCCTCGCTGAACACCATGCCCATCGAGCCAGCCAGGGTGACCTGGTTTGCGTCGTACAGGTAGACCAGCTTGCCCAGTCTCAGGTGGCCAGCCAAGCTGGCCGACTCGTAAGCGACGCCTTCCATGAGGTCGCCGTCCGAGACGAGCCCAAATGTGCGGTGGTCGACGATCGTGTGGCCTGGCCGGTTGTATGTGGCCGCCAGGTGCGCTTCGGCCAGCGCGAGCCCGATGCCGTTGGCGAACCCCTGGCCTAGCGGGCCCGTGGTGAGCTCGACGCCCGGCGTCAGACGGTACTCGGGGTGGCCGGGAGTTTTACTGCCCCATTGGCGGAACTGCTTGAGCTCGTCCAGCGGCAGGTCGTAGCCGGTCAGGTGCAGCAGGCTGTACAGCAGCATGCTGCCGTGGCCGGCCGAGAAGGCGAATCGATCGCGATCGGGCCACTTTGGATTCCGTGGATTGTGTCTGAGGAACCTGGTCCACAGGACGTACGCCATCGGCGCGGCGCCGAGCGGCAGCCCAGGGTGGCCGCTATTGGCCTTCTGCACCGCGTCGATCGACAGGGTGCGGATGGTGTTGATCGCTAGCTGGTCCAGATCGGTCGCAATGGCCATCCGATGGCTCCTGGCTAAGTGTAGGCCAGGGCGCGCGGCTGACATTCGTTATGGTTTGCAGGCAACCGTGGACCGCCTGCGCGCAACGCCGCGCGACGCTAATTTGAGGCTTTACCGTTCGGCGTCGTCCTGACGGCGGCTTCGGCGCGGTCCGCAGCCATGGTCTTTTCGGTCTGGCCGACGACGGTGTCGATGATGCCGTACTCCTGCGCCTCGGCAGCGCTCATCCAGTAGTCACGATTGATGTCGTGCGCGATGCGCTCCACGGACTGGCCAGTATCGGCGGCCAGCAGCTCCTGCATGCGCGCTTCGAGGCGCAGCAGCTCGCGCGCCTGGACCTCGATGTCGCTCGCAGTTCCCTGGAAACCGGACGACGCCTGGTGAATCAGGATGCGCGAGTTGGGCAGCGCTGATCGCTTGCCCTTGGCGCCACCGGCCAGGAGCCAGGCGGCCATGCTGGCGGCAATGCCGACACAGGTTGTGGCCACCTGAGGCTGGATCAGCTGCATCGTGTCGTAGATCGCCAGGCCGGCGTCGATCGAGCCGCCCGGGCTGTTGATGTACAGCTGAATATCACGATCGGGATCGTCCTGGGCCAGGAATAACAGCTGAGCCACGATCAGGTTGGCGATGGTGTCGTCAACAGGCGTGCCCAAAAAGACGATGCGGTTTCTGAGCAGCAGAGAGTAAATGTCCGAAGCGCGTTCACCACGGCTGGTCTGTTCGACCACCATGGGCACCATGTACGCCGACGGCAGGCTGAGCTTGGAGTTCACGCTCTGGTTAAAGCACACGGCGCTCGTGCCTTCTTCGATTTTCCTTTGTGGTCTTCGCTTGTCGGCATCCTCGCGCTGCGCGCGCCTCCGGCTTCCAGAAGGATGCGGTGACTCCGACGAACGGTTCGGCGATCGAAGTGTGGAAGCCATCGACCATGCCCTGCAGGCGTTTGGGCAAGTCAAACGGCGTGCGCCCTGAGACCGGGAAGGGGACGGGGACGAACGCCGAGGCCAGCGATCGTCGGCGTGCTCATACCGTCGCGAGCAGCGCCGCCGACGCGATGCGCGCGCCTTCGACGAGCGACCCGAGCTTGGCCCAGGCGATGCTCGGGGCCACATGCCGTGGGCCAACCGACGTACCGAAGCCGCAATCGGTGCCGGCGATCACGTTGTCTGGCCCGACGACCTCGGCGAAGCGCAGCAACCGCTCGGCCACGAGGTCGGGATGCTCGATGTAGTTGGTGCACGAGTCGATCACGCCCGGGATGAGCTTCATGCCTGGCGGCAGCGCCACGTCGCGGAAGACCTTCCATTCATGTGCGTGGCGCGGATTGGCTGCCTCGATCGAGAGTGCTCCGACGTTCGCCTGGAGAGCGATGTCGACGATGTCGACCAGTGGAATGTCGTGATTGTGCGGACCTTCGTAGTTGCCCCAGCACATGTGTAAGCGGACTCGCTCACGCGGCAATCCAGCAATCGCAGCGTTCAGGACGTCGATGTGCATTTGCGCAGTAGCGCGGAACTGCTCCAGCGACAGGTTGGCAAAGCGTGAGTGGCGTGACATCGCCAGATCCGGGCAATCGACCTGGAGGCTGAACCCGGCCTCGACGATGGCGCGATACTCGGCGCGCATCGCAGCGCCCACGGCGCGCAGGTAGGCCTCCTCGGTCGGGTAGTAGGTGGACGGCATGAACGTGTCCACGACACCTGGTGAGGCGGCGGACATGAACACCCCGCTCGGTTCGATCCCCACGAGCGCGGCCTTCATGTTGGCGATGTCGCGCTCGACACCTGAGGTATCACGCAGCTGCACCGGGGCGTTGTTACTCGGATACGTGACCCGCGGCGGCGTCGAGCGCACCCAGTCCGGGAACTCCGTCTGGTCACGCAGATTGCGCAGCAGATTGCGCGGCTCACCCTCGAATCCGGTCAAGCGTTCCTTGACGTAGCCCGCGTACGAGGCCTTGCCGTACTCGCCGTCGCTGACGATGTCGATGCCCAGCTCGACCTGGTGGCGAACGACCTCGCGCGTGGCGCGGGCAACCTCGTCCCACAGTCCGGGCAGGTCTTTGACCTGTCCATTGCTGTATTCGAGCATGCGCTCGGCGAGCTCGGGTGGGCGCGGCAGGCTGCCGGTATGCGTGGTCAAGATGCTCATGAGACCTTCTCTCGCGTGCTGAGTTTGCGCCCGAGCTCGAGCGCCGGGTAGGTCCGAACAGCGCCGGGCATGAGCCAGCGGAAGCCCTGATCCAGGAGACGCTCGACGTTGCCGGCGTCCACGTGCGGGTGCCCGCACGGTACGCCCGCGTCTTTGCAGATCGCCAAAATCTCCGCAATTGCCGAAGCGACGGTCGGATGGTCGTACTGGCGTGGGTAGCCGAGATCCTGGGACAGGTCGCCTTCGCCGATCAGCACCACGCCAATGCCCGGCACCTCGCGCAGCATGTGTGGCAGATTGCCGATCGCGCGCGCTTCTTCGCACATGATGACCACCAGGATTTCACCGTCTGGCGCCAGCGGCCACACGTCTGCGCGCTTGTAGTACTCCTGTTGGCTGATGCCCCAGTAGCGCGCCGCGGCGGCCGGTGCGTCGCCGCGCTGGCCGGCTGGCTCGTAGTGCTCGGCCGACGTCGGCCGCGGATAGCGGCACGCGGCGACGGCATTGCGTGCGTCCTCAATGGTGCTCACGTGTGGCCACACCACGCCGTACACCCCGACATCCAGGACTTGCTTGGCCACCCACTGGTTCTGCTCGCCGCCGTTGGGCGGGATGCGCACGAAGGGGGTGACCGCCGGCGCCAGACTGCCCGAGTCGACGATCTGTTTGCGGTTCAGCAGGTACTGCAGACAGTCGCGTAGCGTACGCGTGTCATACGGCCCATGCTCCATCTCGAACACAATGCCGTCGTAGGGCGCATCGCCGAAGGCCTGCGCGCTGGCGGTGTCGGCGGGCGCAAAGCCAACGAATGCGGGCCGGCCCTGTTCCAGGGCGCGGATGGCGCCGTTGAGGCGCGGCAGCTCGGGCACGTCAGGAGATCCTCCCAACCAACATTGCGTCCGCCGCACCGTCGTGCCAAGGGATGTGTCGCGGCAAGACGACGGCAGCGGAACGAACACGATAGCTTTCCGGGTGCTGTGCCTCGTATGGCAGCTGGTGCTGCTCGGCCAGCACGTTGACGGCGTCGAGCAGGCGGCGACGCGTCGCGATCACTCCCAGGTCAGAGCTGCCGAGATGCTCGATGGTGCGATCGAAGATCACGCCCATGCTCTCCTGGACCGCGAGATCCTCCTCGCGGATGCCCCGAATCCCGGTGTACGAGCGGCCGCTGCGCTGCAGGGCCCGATCGAGCAGATAGTTGTTGTCCTTGTTGCGCAGTGGGATGAACGTGCGCGGATCGACCTCGGTGTGCACGCCCTGCCAGGATTCAATCGCCGCCCGCTCTTCGTCGCTCAGCGGCCGATCCGGATGCCAGGTAACGGTGAAGCCCATCATGCGCTCGTCGTCGATCGGGACGGCTGCGGTGAACGACACCGGGCCGCCCGGCGTCGCCGGGATCATGGTGTACGTGGGCATCAAGAACTGCGTGATGCGCCAGTAGTAGGAATCGGGATCGGCGTCTCGTCGGGCGCTGATCATTAGCCCGTACGGCGTGGGCAGGACGAAGAAGCGTGGTGCGCGATCGCGTGCCATGTAGTCGAATTCGCCGCCACGACCTTCCTGGACTGCCGTTGGATCATTGCGGCTGTGCAAGAACGAGACGTGACTCGAGTCGACTTCGCCCTCCACGTTCTGTAGGAAGTTGCAGAACTGGATGCGTTTACTGACATAGCGGTGGCGGTCCGGAACGAGCGTCCACTCGAGCTGTGGCAGGTCAGACGCAGGTGAGCCCAGATGGGCCCAGATCACACCGCCCGCTTCCCGCGCTTGATACGGGCTGAGGTGCACTGTGCCGTCTTCGGCGCGGCGAGCCACGAGGTCCTCGCCCAGCAGCCGCACGGCCTTTGGTTCGCCGCCCGGCTCAGGCAGCTCGGAGCTGAGGGCAAACGGCTGCCAGAAGCAGCGCAGCAGGTTGCCCATCCCCGTGCCGGGGCCGACCCTCGTCAGCAGCTCGTTGTCCGCTTTCGACAGCATGGCCTCAGGCTATCAGCGCGGCCGCAGGCGATTCAGGTCGGGCGCGCGCCAACCTGGACCGTTTCGCTACTGCGCAGGTCCTTCTTGTATTGTTCGACGCCTTCCGAAAGACGACTCACCAGCAGGCCTGGCGCCAGGCCAAACAAGGCCGCGAACACGATTCCGGCGCGGTTTTGCTCGAGGTCGTACAGGCTCAGCACCGAGGGCAGCGTGCGCTCGACCGCCGGTGTGCTGACCGCGCTCTGCGGCTTGGGGATCTCGTTCTGGAGCACCATCGGCACCATTACCGTCAGGTAGACGCCCGCCACGCCGGCCAGGCCCGAGACCAGAAACGTCTGGAACAAGCGCACATGGCTGATGCCATAGTCGTCCATGACGGACTCGCCCTGATCGGCGTACAGCCGGGCGAACAGCCCCACGATGGCGCCCACCGCGTAGAGCACGGCGCCGGCCAGCACGACGTACGCCGGTGGCGCCGCGGTGATGATGAAGATGACCAGTACCGACGTTGAGAGCGCCGTAAGGAACATGCGTGCCACCAGCTTGTTGCGTGCTTCGACGAGGCGCTGCTTTGCTCCGTCACGGAAATCGTTTACGGCGAAGCGGACATCGCGCAGCACCTGTCGCGCCTGCATTTGTTGCGTGATGTCAGGCTTGGGATCCTCGCACGCCGCCGGCTTGGTATACGAACTGGCTAGCGGATCGATCAGCGTGAGCGCTTTACGGACCTGATCGACCAGCTCATCACGGTGCGGAATAGTTGATCCTGCCAGGCGATACAGGTCCTTCTTGCCTTCGGAGATGACCATATCGATAGGCTCAAACATAATGACCGCTTCTTCGCACCGGTGAACCGTGCGTAAGAGGTCGACATAGCCCTTGCCGAGCACCCAGTGCAGCCCCTTCTTCTTTCTGAACACTTTAAAGGCATGGCCGAAGTGGTCTATCGTTGCCCGGGCAGCGTCGACGGTCTCGCCGCGCACATCAAAGCCTGTCGTAATGGAGGTGGCGTGGTGCATCCGTACGCATAAATCGTTGTACGTGTCAACGCTAGCGTGTTTGGCCTCGTTGAAGTGCACAGCCTTGTACAGCTGATAGAGCACGAAGACCAGCACGACAACAGTCGCCGGACCGGCGCCGAGCGCCCACAGCGCCGTGCCCGTGGACTCGTACGTCCAGTAATACGTGAGCACGTGCGACAGCACGCCGGCCATCGGGATCATCGCCACCGTCGACATCAGCCACACGTCGACGTCGTCCATGCCGCCAGGCTCGTTCTCGACCACGTAGTCGTCGTTCTCAACTGGCGGCTGCTGGCGCGCATCGAGCACCTGTCCGACGCGCGTGCCGTTACCAGCCAGCACTGGGTCTGGATTGGCTCGCATGCGTTCACCCTTCCCGTAGCTCAGTACAATCCAGGTCCCCTCGGACAAGCTACGGCGGGCCCGATTGTGGCATATGCGGCTTGACGCCACCAGCTTCGTTGCGCCCTCTCGAGTACTGACCAACGACGACGTCATAGCGCTCGTCGCGCAAGCCAGTCAGCCAACGCTCGGCCCCGATCTCGCGCACACGCTGCGCAAGCTAAGCCTCTTGTTGCAGCGGTCCGGAGCGCGTCGCCGCCGCTGGCTGGCCGATGGCGAACAGCCCCTGGATCTCGTCGCACGCGCCGTCCAGCAGGCGCTCGACCGCGCCGCGTACCAGCCCGACGAGGTCGATTTGCTGCTGTACGCAAGCATCGATCGCGGCTTCCTCGAGCCAGCGAACGCATACTTCGTTGCCCGTGCCCTGGGCATGTCGTCGGTCGAGTGCTTCGACGTCCTGGATGCCTGCAATGGCTGGCTGCGCGCGGTGCAGATTACGCAGAATGCGCTTCTCGCTGGCGAGCACCACAAGGTGTTGATTGTCAATGCCGAATTTCCGATGCTCGATGGCGGTGTTATCTATCCAGATTTGTTCGCACTGCGATCTGAGGAGCAGTTGGCGTGGTCGTTCGCGGCGTTCACGCTCGGTGAAGGCGTGACAGCCACCCTGCTATCGGCCGACGACACCGCACCGTGGACGTTCCGCTTCTCGTCTCGCGCCGCGCTGAGTGACCTGTGCACGGTGCCGTTGTTCGGCTTTGATCGTTACGCGCCCAGGGTCGACCTGGCGCGTAACGGCCTGTATCGATTCAGCGCCGACTCGCGCGCGATGTTCGCCGTGGCCGCCGATGAGCTGCCCGCGCTATTCGTCAGTTTGGATGTGCCGTTGGATGACGTGCGGCTGATCGTGCCGCACGCTGCGACACAACGCGCGTTGGACGACGGCGCGGACCTGCTCGGAGTGCGCCACCTGCTCCACCACGTCTATCCCGAATACGGCAATCTGGCCTCGGCGTCGATTCCAGCCGGCCTCAGCACTGCTGTCGAGTGCTGCCGCCTGCACCGGGGCGAACGCGTGATCGCCTGCTCGGCCAGCGCCGGGATGTCTTTCGGCGTAGCGTCGTTCGTCTACTGACTCGGCTTGCGCAGCACGTACAGCGCCGGGGCGAAGCTCGCCGAGCACGATCCATACGCCCCACAGCGCGAAGCGCAGCGAGTGCGTATATCACTCTGGTCCGAGCCGCGCATCGAACTGGGCCTTGTATCGGGTCAGGCGGGCGATCTCGAGGCTTGTCCCGAGCAGCGCCTCGCCGTCCGCGGGAAAGCCGCGCATGCCGTAGAGCTGGGCGATTGCGTCCCGCTGCGTCGTAGTGATCGGGGGTTCCGATTAGCTGATGCGATCCTCGATTTCCCAGGCGTGGTCGAGCACGTGCCAGGCCGCGCGGCGGGTGAAGTAACGCGCTGTCCAGTACTTGCCGCCGCGCGGGCCGGCTTCGGGGATCTCGCCGTGGGCGGCAGCCGTGAGTGCAGCGATCGCTACCTTGCGTGTTCGCTCGAGCTCGTCGGCCTTTCGCCCTGGCTCTACCTTGTGGGCTAGCCGGGTCATATAGCCGCTCTCGGCACCCAGCACGTGCTCGACGATCTTGGCCAGGGTGCGTCCGCCGCCGCGCGGACCCTTCGCTAGTTGCTTACCGTGGGCCGCTTTGACGGCCTCGTCGAAGGCGCGCCAGCACGCGCGAAGGATGGTTTCCAGGCGCTCGAGCTCAGCCTCGCTGACCTTCTTCTCGTCCTCTTTTGGGGCCGCGCCTGGCGCGCCGAAGTCGGTCGAAGCGTCGCCCTCGAGCTTCTCGACCACCTTGACGTCCTTGGGCGCCTCGAACCCCAGCCGCGTGCCTTTCAGGACCTCCGCATAGCGTGGCCCATACGCCACTAACGCCTCGAGCGCCGCCGCCTCGTCCTTCCCCGAGCGGCACCACCCCGGCCAGTCGAGCGCGCCCGCGAACACGCGCTTGTCGCCCACCTCCAGATACGCCTCGATCGTCTTCGCCATTTCGCCAGATCGTAACGCGAGCGCGTTGGTACCCACGGACCGCCGTCGGTCACAATGTGCGCCGCATGCGGGCGCCGATTCTCGTTGACCATTTGTCGAAGGTCTTTCGAGTACATGAACGTGAGGAAGGGCTGTCGGCGACGCTGCGCTCGCTATTCGCGCGGCACTTCAGGGAGGTGCCCGCGGTTCAGGAGGTCTCGTTTGAGATCCGAGAAGGCGAGATCGTGGGCTTCCTGGGTCCGAATGGCGCGGGCAAGACGACCACGTTGAAGATGCTCAGCGGGTTGCTCTACCCGACAGGTGGTGAGGCGACGGTACTTGGCCACGTGCCGTGGCGGCGTGAGGCAGAGCTGCTCAACAACATCACGCTGGTCATGGGCAATCGCTCGCAGCTGTTGTGGGACATCCCCGCGGCGGACTCCCTGCGCGTGTTGCAAGAGATCTTTCGGTTGCCCGAGGACCGCTACCGCCAGTCGCTGAACGAGCTGACCGAGCTGCTCGAGCTGGAGCCCCTACTACACAAGCCAGTGCGCAATCTGAGCCTGGGCGAGCGAATGAAGGTCGAGTTCGCCGCCGCGCTGATCCATCAGCCGCGGGTGCTGTTCCTTGACGAGCCGACCATCGGCCTCGACGTGACGATGCAGGCGCGCATCCGGCGCTTCGTCAGCGAGTACAACCGCCGCACGGGCGCGACCATCCTGCTGACCAGCCACTACATGGACGACGTCGTCGCGCTGTGCAAACGCGTGATCGTCATCCATCATGGGCGGCTGCTGTACGACGGCGCACTGACCGGCCTGGCCGAGCGCATGGCGCCCTACAAGCTGATCCGATTCACGCTCGAGACTGAGGTCGGCCGGCTCGCGGACTACGGCGAGATCGTCGAGCGCGAAGAAAATCGCGTGACGCTCAAGGTTTCCCGAGAAGATGCCGCCGAGCGCACTGCGCAACTGGTGCGCGATCTGGGCGGCCATGTGCTCGACCTGACCCTCGAAGATCCGGCCATCGAAGAAGTAATCGACCGAGTCTTCAGCGGCGCCGCAGTCCCCGAGGCAGTCCTCCCAGCGAGCGTGTGAAGACGTTTCTGCGCATCTACCGGGCGCTCTTTGTGGCCGAGTTTCAGGCTGCCGCACAGTACCGCGTGCAGTCGGTGCTGTGGCTGTTGTTCGCGATCATTCGGCCTCTGGTGTTTCTGGCCGCGTGGTCCGCGGCCGCCGCGGCGCAAGGCGGCAGCATCGGCGACCTGACCATGTCCGACTTCGCGGCGTACTACGTCGCGCTGACCCTGGTCGGCCAGCTGACCATGTCCTGGGACGCCTATGACTTCGAATTCGATATTCGACAGGGTCGGCTTTCGTCGAAGCTGCTGCGGCCATTGCACCCGCTGAATTACGCCATCGTCAGCAACATCGTCTTCAAGGTCACCACGCTGCCCGTCCTGCTGCCGGCGCTGGCGCTCATGGCCTGGACCTTTCAGGCGCGCTTCGGCACCCAGTGGTGGCACCTCGTGCTGTTCTTGCCGTGCGTGGTGCTCGCCGCGGCGCTGCGCTTCGTCTTCGGCTGGGTCATGGCCACGCTCGGCTTCTGGACGACCCGCATCCACTCGATCATGCACTTCTACGATCGGGTGCAGTTCCTGTTCGCGGGCCAGGTCGCGCCGCTGTCGCTGTTGCCCGGTGCACTTGCCAGCATCGGCTACGCGCTGCCATTTGGCTACATGCTGTGGGCGCCAGCGGAAATCCTGCGCGGCGGAACCACCGTCGAGCAGTCGCTCGGCCTGATGGCCGTGCAGGTGGCCTGGCTGGCCGTGTCTCTAACCGCCTATCTGGTGATCTGGCGCGTTGGCATACGCCAGTACAGCGCGGTGGGCGCATGAGGTACTTGCGTTTGCTTGGCCTGTTCGCCCAGATCGAGCTGCAATTCGCGATCGAGTATCGCGTCAACCTGATCCTCGGGCTGATCGAGGAAGTGGTCATCGTGTTCACCAGCCTCGCGGCGGTGCTGATCCTGTACAGCCACACCGGCGCGATCAATGGCTGGAGCCTGGCGCAGATGATTGTCCTGCTGGGTGTGTACTACGTCGTCCAGGGCGCGCAGGCCGTCGTTTTCGAAACAAGCTTCGAACGGTTCATGGAGCATGTGCGCCTGGGCACGCTCGACTTCGTCCTGATCAAGCCGGTCGACAGCCAGTTCATGGTGAGTGCACGGCACGTGCAGATCCCGCAGCTTGGCCAGGTCATCCTGGGGTTTGTCGTGCTCGGCGTCGGGATCGCACAGGTGGGCGAGCAGGTTCGGCTCGTCGATGCAGCGGCGTTCGCCGTAACACTGGTGTGCGGCCTACTGCTCGTCTACAGCTTGTTGCTGGTGCTGAGCACACTGTCGTTCTGGTTCGTACGCGTCGAGAACTTGCTGGCGATCTTCTGGTCGTTCCTCGATGCCGGGCGCTTTCCGGTCGACGTCTATCCCGGCTGGCTGCGCATCACGCTGAGCACGATCGTGCCGATCGGCATCGCCGTCACCCTGCCGGCTCAGGCGATCGCTGGTCGACTCAACGCTGGCGAGCTGGTCCTGATGATCGTCGGCACCGTGGCCATGTGGTGGTTCGCGAGCTGGTTCTGGCGGCGCGGGCTGCGCAGCTACACGGGCGCCTCGGCCTGAGCGGGTCGGCTATAACCCCGAATTGAGCCAAACTCGGTAATTTTCCCGATGCCGCCGTTGCCGGTTGGACGCTAGCGTGAACTTTAATGCCGGCCCCTACGCGGCGCCGTGCGATCCGTTGTACATTCCAAAGCTCGCATGCCGATCTTCCTCGATTCCCACCATGGTGCGGAGCTTCCGCTGAACGTGATCCGCACGTTCTTGCGAGCGGCTCGCTCGGGAATCGGCGACGACTTCGGCGTGACCCCGCTCGACCTCTACTGTGGTGACGACGGGCGCGTGTTTTGTGTGCTTTCCGCACCCGATGAAGCGTCGGTGCGGCAAGGGCATGCGGCGCAGGGCGTCATCTGCCGGCGGGTGGCGCGCGTGCCGTCGGTGGGCGCGGCCAGTGCCGACCTGAGCGCCGAGGAAAAGGCGGTCGTGCGCCAGATGGTGACGCTCGAGCAGACCACGCCGAGCGTGCCCGAAGAGACCAGCGGGGAGTGGGCGCGGCACGTCGGTTGAGAAGTGCCGGTATAGCTGGCAGAACAGCGCCCGGAGTGCTAAGTTCCGGTGGCCTGTTGGGCAGCGGGCGCGGAGGATCGGCGGACTTTGGCGACGGATCGTGTGCACACGACGGCTCTAGTAGTCGACGATGACGTGTGTGTGCGCTCGCTCTTGGCCGAGCTGCTCGACGAAGAAGGCTTCGAGGTTCACGCCGCTTCCAATGGGTTCAGCGGTTTGCGTCTGGCGGCTGAGACCCGGCCGCATGTGATCCTGCTCGACCTGGTGTTGCCCGAAGTATCGGGCCACGACATGCTGCGCGAGCTGCGTGAGAACCCCTCGACCCGCGACGCCGCGATCGTGATTGTCAGTGGTAATGCCGATTCGCTCGTCGACCAGCAGCTCGCGGAAGTGGACGCGGTGGTCCGCAAGCCCTTCGACGTCGCGATACTCCTCTCCACACTGCACCAGGCAGTTCAGCGCGCCGCGCATCGGCTTGCCGAGGTGCAACCGGTCACGCCGACGGTCGTCGGCCACGATCGTCCACAGCGCACGCACCTGGCGGCAGCCATCCGCCGCTCGCGCGGCCGCCGCATCTAGCGGGCACGGCGCTTGCTTATTGGTGGTCGAACCCGTTGGAGGCTCGGCCGCGGATATGTGGTACGTGAAAGATCTGGTCGACCGTGCGCAGGTCGCGTTCTTGCTATGGCGGCTTCGCCGCCGGCGCCTGCTTATCGGGCGGACCGAATCTCGTCCAGGCTAGACGGGTTCTCGAGCGAGCTGAGGTCGCCGGTCTCACCGCCGAGGTAGACGCCGCGAATGACGCGGCGCATGATTTTGCCCGAGCGCGTCTTGGGCAATTCCCGCACAAAGAGCACGCGCTCGGGTTTGAGCGCCTTGCCCAGCGAGCGCGTGATTGCCGCGCCCACTTCTGAGCGGAGCGTCTCAGAAGCAGAGGAGCGCGGCACGCAGAAGACCACCACGTGTTCGCCTTTCAACGGGTCCGGCACGCCGATCGCCGCGGCTTCAGCCACGCCGGCATGGGCGACGGCGGCTGACTCGACCTCGGCGGGACCCAGGCGCTTGCCGGCGACTTTGATTGTGTCGTCCGAGCGGCCGAGGATGTACCAGTAGCCCTCATCGTCGATCATCGCCCAATCGCCGTGCACCCACAGGTCAGGCAGCCGCGACCAGTAGGTCTCCTCGTAGCGCTCGGGGTCGCGCCAGAAGCCGCGCGTGATGCCCGGCCACGGCTGGCGTAGGATCAGCTCGCCGACCGCGCCGCGCACCGGCTGGCCGGCGTCGTCGACCACGTCGGCGTCCATGCCCGGGATCGCGCCGGAGAAACTGGTCGGCTTCTCGGGCGTGATGACCGTACACGCGACGATGCCGCCGCTGATCTCGGTCCCACCCGAGTAGTTGATGAGCGGACAGCGCCCCCCGCCGACCAGGTCCTGGTACCAGCGCCAGGGGCCTGGGTTCCACGGTTCGCCCGACGAGCCGAGCACCCGCAGGCTCGACAGGTCATGGCGCGTGACCCACTCGTCGCCAGAACGCATCAAGGCGCGAATCGCGGTCGGGGCGATGCCGATGACGCTGATGCGGTGGCGCTCGACCATATCCCAGATGCGGTCAGCCGCTGGAAAGTCAGGTGTGCCGTCGTATATGCAGGCGGTCGCACCGAGCATCAGGCTGCCGCTGATGAGCCACGGGCCCATCATCCAGCCCATGTCGGTCAGCCAGAAGACGGTGTCGTCGGGCTGGACGTCGAAGCAATGCGCCATATCCTGGGCGCCCTTGATCGGGAAGCCGCCGTGAACGTGGACGACACCCTTGGGCTTGCCCGTCGTACCCGAGGTGTAAATGATCATGTACGGGTCTTCCGGGTCGGTGCGCTCTGTCTCGAACTGGTCGGACTTGCCCGCAAGCAGATCGTCCCACCAGATGTCACGGGCCGCTGTCCACGGGGTATCTGGACGGTCCGCTCGTCGGACGACCACGATGTTTTCCACTGACGGCGACAACGCAACGGCCTCATCGGCGAACTCTTTGGTCGTGACGAGCTTGCCCCGCCGCAGAATGCCATCGCAGGTGATGAGCAGCTTCGCCTCGGCATCCTGGAGCCTTGCGGCTACGGCTTCCGCCCCAAAGCCGGAGAAAATTGGCGTGTAGATTGCGCCGAGCTTGCCCAGTGCCAGCTGCGCGATGACGACCTCGGGGATCATCGGCAGGTACAGGCCGACTCGGTCGCCCTTGCCGACGCCCATCGCCCGCAACGCATTGGCGCAGCGATTCGTCTCGGCCAGCAGCGCAGCGTACGTGAGCGTGCGGACCTGGCCCTCCTCGCCCTCGCAGATCAGCGCCAGCTTGTTGTTGTGGGCATGCTTATCGAGTGCGTTGTGGACGTAATTGAACGACCCGCCCCGCCACCAGCGCGGCCACTTCACGCCATGCTCGAGATCCAGGACCTGCTGGTACGGCGCATACCATTCCAGCTCCAAGTCCTTGGCTACAGCGTCCCAGAACCTGGCGACGTCTTCGACCGACCAGCGCAGCAGCTCGTCATACGAAGCCAGCCTGTAGCGGTCCATGAACCGCTTGAGATTGCTGCGCGCCACGTACTCCGCGCTGGGCCGCCACGACACCTCGAGCCGGTCGGGTGAGACCGCGTCGTCGATCTGCGTCATGGGCTGTAGAGAGATGCTAGGACATACATCCTCAAGCGGAGGCGCGTGAGCCGAATACGTCCCGCGATGCGTTCTTCGGCGGATGCCCGTTGGCCCAGACGAGCGCATCCTGGCGGCCATGACTCTTGCTGATTTCCGCCCGTCTTCCATCCAGGGACTGGCGACCCGCAACTTACTTGGCCGTGTACTCGGGGAGGTAGTCCGCCCTACGGATGCAACCTATGACACGGCCCGCCAGGTGTGGAACGCGGCCTTTGACCGCTATCCGGCGCTGATCGTGCGCGCAGCTGACGCCGCCGACGTGCTGCGCGCCGTGGAATTCACTCGCGATCAGCAGCTGCCGCTGGCGGTACGCAGTGGTGGCCACAGCTTCGCCGGCTTCGGCACCGTCGACGGCGGCGTGGTCATCGACATGAGCGGCATGCGTGGCGTCAGCATCGATCCGCGGCGCGGCACGGCGTGGGTTCAGCCCGGTGCGACCACGGCCGACCTGGCACCGCACGCCAGTCGCTACGGCCTGGCACTGCCTACCGGCGACGTGAACACGGTCGGCCTGGGCGGCCTGACGCTGGGCGGCGGGATCGGCTTCCTCGTGCGCAAGCATGGCCTGACGATCGATCACCTGCAGTCGATCGAGATGGTCACCGCCGACGGGCGCCTGGTCACCGCGAGCGAGCACGAAAACGCCGATCTGTTCTGGGCTGTCCGCGGCGGCGGTGGCAACTTCGGCGTGGTCACGGCATTCGAGTTTCGGCTGGCGCCGGTGAATATGATCCTGGGCGGCGCGATGATGCTGCCCGCTACGAGCGACGTGCTCGAGGCGTATCTCGATTACTCGCGCGCGGCGCCCGAAGAGCTGACGACCATCACGATGCTCATGCAGGCGCCACCGGCGCCGTTCGTACCGGCTGAGCTGGTCGGCAAGCCGGTGCTCATGCCGTTGGTCGTCTTTGACGGCGACCTGGAGGCAGGGCAACGAGCGCTCGAGCCGCTGCGTGCGCTTGGACCGTACGTCGAGATGGTGCAGCCGATGCCGTATCACGCCATCTACAACCTCACTGCCGATGGCGCAGCGCGCGGCAAGTCGTTTGGCCGCTCCGGCTTCTTCCAGAGCTTCGACCGCGCGGCGATTGACGCGATGATCGCTGGCGTTCAGGCAGCTGGCGGCGCTGGGCATACGTTCCTGCAATTCCGCCCGCTGGGTGGCGCCATGGCTCGCGTAGCGTCGACGGCGACGGCCTTTGCGCATCGTGACGCGGCGTACATGCTCGCCGTCAATGCGGGCTGGGAAGACGACGCGCAGGAAGGCGAAGCCAAAGCCTGGGTGCGTGGCGTGTGGAACACACTCAAGCCGCGCGCGCAGGGCGTGTACGTGAACTTCCTGGGCGACGACGGCGCGGCGCGCATTCGCGAGGCCTACCCGGGCGCAAGCTACGAGCGCTTGGTGGCCGTCAAGCGGCAGTACGACCCCAACAATGTGTTCTCGCTGAACCAGAACATCAACCCTGGCCAGTAGGACGAGCTCGCTTTCCGCAGTTCCGTGCGATTACGGCGCGGTGGCCGGCAGGCGGGATGCTTCCAACCACCCGGAGCGTTTTGGCCCTCGGCCGTTTGACGTGACGCCGGCAGGCGGGATGCTTCCAACCTCGGGAGCGTTCCGCCTTCGGCGGTTCCACGGGACTTGCCGGGACGGCCCGCGCAGCTGACCGACCCGCCGGGTTTCAGCGGGTCGCGGGCAGCAGTGGCGTTCAATGGAGGGCATGCGTCGGGTGCTGGCCTTGGCGGTGTTGGTCCTGTTGCTGCCGGGCCAGCCCGCCGCGGCTCGCGGTGAGAGCGATGTGCTGCCGGGATGGCAGCGCTTCAACGACCCGGGCGACGTGTTCAAGATCGACAACGGTCTGATCCATGTGCTCGACGTGCCCGAGGGACCGCGTGACTTCGCGTATCTGATCACCGATCGTGAGTACTCGAACTACCAGTTCAGCGTGCGCTACAAGTGGGGCCAGAAGAAGTTCGCGCCGCGGGCGTTCGACAAGCGCGACGCCGGCATTCTGTACCACGTGGTTGGGCCTGATGCGATCTGGCCGCGCAGTGTGGAATCACAGATCCAGGAAGGCGATACCGGCGACATCTTCCTCGTCAGCGGCACCGGCGCATCGACAACAGTCGCGCCGAACGTCAGCCTGCCGGAACGGCAATACCGCGAGGGTGGCGAGCCGTACACACAGGTCGACGGGCGCATCGTCAAATCCGAGACCGTCGACTCAACTACGGACTGGAACCTGAGCCAGATCGTGGTCACGGGCAGCGAATCGGCCCACATCGTCAACGGCATCGTAGTGGCGCGCATGAGCGACATGACGCAGCCCGACCCCGCGGACTCGAGCCGGCGCTTTCCCCTGGAAAGGGGCCGCATTCTGTTGCAGGCCGAAGGCGCCGAAGTCTTCTACGACGGCGTCGAGATCCAGGAGTTCTCCGACCTGGGAACGCCGCCGCCGGCCGGCGCGGTGCTGCTGTTCGATGCGGTGGAGCTGTGTCCTGGCTGTGGCGACCGTCGGTCGGACCTGGCATTTCACGATTTCAAGTTGCACGTCGAGTTCAATGTGCCGCCTACTCCGCCCGGCGCCGCCGAACAGGACCGAGGTAACTCGGGCATCTACCTGCAGGGTCGCTACGAGCTGCAGGTGCTCGACTCATTCGGCTCAGCGCTCGCCGGCCAGAACGACGCCGGCGCCATCTACGGCCTCAGGGACGCCGACAGTAACCAGGCTCGCCCGTCAGGCGTGTGGCAGTCCTACGACGTCACGTTCCAGGCCGTCCGTTACGCCAACGGCGCCAAAACGCAAAGCGCCCGGGTCAGCGTCGCGTGGAATGGCCAACCAGTGCAGTCTGATGTGGACCTGCCGGGGCCGACGGCGGGTGGCACCGACGAGACGCCACAGGCGGGACCCATCGTGCTGCAGGAGCATGGACACCGCGTGCGCTACCGCAATGTGTGGCTCGAGCCACTGAACTGAAGCGGGCATGCGGGATGCATCGACGCCTCACACGGAGGTTGTCCACGTCATGCGCTTCTCGACCCACAATGTCGGCCTCGCGCTGGCGGTGCTGGCGGGTGTGACGACGATCGCGCACACCATCTGGCCCGGGTCCGCGCCGCAGGCGGAGTCCTTGAACTTATGGTTGCCGCTGGCCGTGTTGAGTGGCTGCGGCTTCTTGATCGCGGCGATGGTCGCCGATAGCCATCAGATCCTCGGCCGCACCCTGCTGATTGTCGGCGGCCTGGCTCTGGTGACGAGCGGCATCTACTTTGGCTTCGCCGCCGGCGGCGGGGGACGCAGCACGCTCGCCGTGCTCGCCGACGTGTCGCCTGGACTACTGGCACTCGTGAGCGGCGTCACAATCGGTCGTGTCCAGCGCGGCGCCTTCCCATGAGTTAGTCGAGCACGGCGTCAGCTGTTTCGATGCGAAGCGGTTTGACGCATGCAATATGCGAGGTACACTGGCCACTATCGGCGCGTTTCAGCTGCCGGGCGTGGCGGCGCGGGAGCTTGGCGTCGACCGATAGGTTCTTTGACCTCGCGTGAGCACGTTTGCTCGAGAAAGGGGGAGGTCAGATGCCGGAACACGACGGTTCGGCAGGCGAACAGCCGACCCAGGCGGGCGGCGGTCCGTCAGCTGACGAGCAGGTGAGGCCGGTCGTAACGCGGCGCGACTTCATCGCCGGAGCTGGTCTCGGCGTCGCGGCGACTGCCATTGTCGCCGGCGGTGTCGCGGTCGCAACTCGGCAGAACACGGCCACTGCGCCGCAAGTGGTGCAAACAGCGCCCGGCGGTCCAGCAGTCGCCGTCCCACCAGCGGCGGCGCCCGCGACCGCGCCACAGCAGCAGGCGCAGCCCCAAGCGCAACCACCCGCGCAACAGCCAGCGCAGGTAGGCGCATTGCCGAGACATATGCGCCGCGTCACGCTCAACATCGACGGTGTCAACCGCGAAGTTGTGGTCGACGTGCGCGAGAGCCTGTGGACGACCACGTCGCAGAAGCTCGGGCTGAACGTGACCAATCTGGGCTGCGATCGCGCCCAGTGTGGCGCGTGCACGGTCGTGGTCGACGGTCGGGCAGTCAACGGCTGCAGCGTCTTCTCCGCGCGCCTTGGGCGCGGTCAGAAAATCCAGACGGTCGCTGGCCTACAGACCGGCCCGGGCGTCGATGGCCTGCACCCGATCCAGCGCGCCTTCTGGCAGCAGGGCGGGTTCCAGTGCGGCATCTGCACGCGCGGGTTCATCATGAGCAGCTACGCGCTGCTGCAGTCGAACAAGAGCCCGTCGCGCGTCCAGATCGCCGAGGCGCTCTCGGGCAACATCTGCCGCTGCGGTGAGTACCCGAAGATCTACACCGCGGTCGAAACGGCTGCAGCTGAGCTGCGCAGTCCACCAGCCAAGCCGCAGGTCGTCGTCGGTCCGCCGGCGCCACGGACGGGCAAGCCATCGACCGCCCAGTACTCGTTCGCCCAGCCACTCGGCTCGGACGAGTTCATCGGCGAGGTCGACGCATCGCTGAAACTGCTCGATGGCGTCGAGGGTGTCAGCGGCAACTCGAGCACGGCCACCGTGACCTTCTGGCCGGCCGAAGTCAACGAAGACCAGATCCGCAAGGCGTTTGCCGACAGCGGATTCCCGGTCAAGTAGCGGGAGAAAGGAGGAGCAGCTATGGCCCGCCAGATTGATGCGATCAGAATCATCTCCGATCCCGCTTATGCCGCCTCGCTGAGTACGGAGGAATGGGCGGCACTGCAGTTCGACGCGCAGTGGGAGCATTTGCTCACCGAGTACGCCGACGTCGTCAACTACGCCGTCGCTGGGCTCGCGCCGGTCGCACAGGTTGCGCCGCCGATCGAGAACCCGGGCGCCAAGCAGACCACCTTCCAGTTCCTGGGCACGCGCCCACCGCGCGTGCAAGGCCTGGGTGTCGTGAGCGACGCTGGCACATACACCCAGAACATCAACAAGGGCAACCAACTATTCATGGTCACCCTGCGCAGCCCGCATCCCCATGCGCGTGTGCGCAGCGTCGACGCCGCCGACGCCGAAAAGATGCCAGGCGTCGCGATGATCTTGCACCGCTTCAACTTGCCGCGCCAGTACCAGCGCATCAAGATCGGCAGCGGACCGCCCGACCGCGTGCTCTTCCCCGGCGAAGTCTTCATGGTCGGCGATCCAATCGCCATTGTGCTGGCCGATTCGCAGGATATCGCCGACGAGGCGATGCGCACGATCAAGGTCGAGTACGAGATCCTGCCGGCGGCGGTCAACTTCCTCGAGTCGATGAAGCCGGGCGCGCCCAAGCAGTGGGACAACCAGTTCGACGGCACCGTCGTCGGCGTGCCGCGCCCGTTCAAGCGCGGTGAGCCCGATCAAGCCTTCGGTTCGTCCGAGGTCAAGGTCGACCACGTCGCAATCAAGCCGATCGAACAGCACGTCGCGCTCGAGCTCACCAACAGCATTACGTGGTGGGAGAACGACCGGCTGAACGTGATCTACACCAGCCAGGGCGCACACAGCGTGCGCAACGCGCTGGCCTCGGCGCTGCGCCTGCCGATGAGTCAGGTACGCGTCATTCAGCAGGGCTATGTTGGCTCCGGCTATGGCTATCGCGGCAGCATCGATCTGCCCGAGATCCATGCGGCGATCGCGGCCAAGCTGACTGGTCGACCGGTCAAGAACATCTACACGCGCTACGAAGACTTCACGACGCGCACGCACCGGCCGACATTCCGCAACGAGATCAAGCTCGGTGCCCAGAAGGACGGCACCATCAACGCCTTGCAGGCCAAGATCATCGCCGACGTCGGAGCCCAGCGCGGTGCCGCGGCAAGCGGTGCCTGGTACATCTTCCAGATGGCCTACAAGATCCCGAACCTGGGCCTGGAAGCGGTGGACGTCATGACCAACCGCTACCTGTCGGGCGCCTATCGATGCGTCTCGCATCCGAACGGCACCTTCGCCCTGGAGACGGCGATCGAGAAGGCGGCCTACGCGGTCAACATGGATCCGCTCCAGTTCAGGCTCAAGAACCTGAACGACGACGGCAACGTCGACACCAAAGTGCCATGGAGTAATCCGGGCATGCGCGAGGTGCTCAGCGTCATGTCCGACAAGATCGGCTGGGCGCAGAAGTGGCATCCCGCCAAAGCCAAGGAGGTCAGTCCGGGCGTTTATCACGGCATCGGCATGGCGCTGCACCAGTGCAGCCATGGCGCCGGCGGCGAGCCGGCAACGGGCTCCGTGACCTTCAACGGTGACGGCACCGTCAGCATCCTCAGCGCCAGCAACGAGATCGGTGGCGGCGAGCGCACGATGATGAAGCTCATCGTCGCCGAAGCGCTCGGCATGCCGTGGGAATCGATCAACATCACCCCGTACGTTGACACCGACCTGATGACCGATACCGGCAGTTCGGGCGGCAGCCGTCAGACGAACTCCGGCGGTTGGGGCGCCTACGACGCTGCGATGGATGCCAAGCGGCAGCTGTTCGTGGCGGCGGTCAATAAGGTGCAGGCCGACGCGCGCAAGGCCAACAAGACGGTCGACGTTACAGCCGAAGAGCTGACCATCGACGGCCGGTTCATCGTCAGCACGAAGGATCCGTCGATCAAGCTATCGATCTCCAGTGTCGTCAATGCCACGGGCACCACGATCATCGGACGTGGCGTCCACCGCAACGACGGTCGCTGGGAGCGCACCGCATTCGCCGCGCACGCGGCGGAGGTCGAAGTCGACACGCTCGCCGGCACGGTCAAGGTCCTCAAATACGTCGCCGTCCACGACGTGGGGCGCGTCGTCAACGGACTGGGCGCAGAGCAGCAGGTCGAAGGTGGCGTGGTCATGTCACTGGGCAGCACGCTGTACGAAGAGCTGCTGACTGACGCCGCGACGGGCCTGCCGCTGAACGGCAACATGCTCGACTACCGGGTGCCGTCGATCAAGGACGTACCCGAGAACATCGAGGTGTACTTCGTCGAGAAGCCCAAGGAGTACGGCGTCTACGGTGCGCACGGCCTGGGCGAGCCGCCGATGGGTCCGCCCGGAGCGACCATTGCCAATGCCGTCCACAACGCCATCGGCGTGTGGTTC
>DASXRR010000104.1:0-6909 GCA_036506475.1 Chloroflexota bacterium | reverse complement strand
GATCTGCACCAGCGCTGGGTGGCGACCCAGCAGCGAGCCGCGCAGGCGGCCAACGATGCCCGTGTGTTGACCGGGCAGTACGACTGCCTGACTAGTTGAACGCTCCCGAGAAGCCGCGCTAGCAGTGCCGAGCGGGTACATGACTAGTCCGAAGCGGTAGCTGGCACCTGGCTGCTGGTGAGCAATCGCTTGATCGTGTGCAGCAGATCGTCGATGTCGAAGGGCTTGGCCATGTACACCACGCCCGTGCGATTCGAAGGCCTGGCGATCTCAGGTGCCGCGGCGGTGCACAGGATGACTGGCACGTCGCTGGTCTCGGCCGCCGAACGCAGCAGCTCCAGGACGGCCCAGCC
This sequence comes from Chloroflexota bacterium, assembly GCA_036506475.1. Lineage (GTDB taxonomy): Bacteria > Chloroflexota > UBA6077 > UBA6077 > CF-72 > CF-72. Next base: position 6,556 of record DASXRR010000104.1, on the reverse strand, counting down.
GTGCAGCTCGCGGCCCAGCATCAGGTCGAGCATGACCAGATCGGGCTGAACTTGCTTGATGAACTCGAAGCTGTTGACCCACTGCGCGCAGGTGAAGACTTCGTAGCCCTCGCCGACGCCTAACAACTCCTGCATGAGTTCCAGAAAGACGGAGTCGTCGTCGAGGACGGCGATGCGCGCAGGTACGGCGCGGTGGCTCTGGTTGGACATCATGAGTGGGCCCGCGGGGCGTGGGTGGCGAACTATAGTTGTTTGGCGGCTGAACACAAGCATTTCGAGCCAAGCGCCTGTAACGTACGCCGTGCCTGCCGCGTAGACACGAATGAGAGCAACGTGTCCGCGGCCGTGTTGGCCGGCCATTGGCCGGTTCCCTTTTCTGTTCCCTGGTCGGTGACTACGCCCACGCTGTCTGTTGAAGGCCAGCACATCGTCGCCGCGCGACGCGACCAGCCGGGTGCCTTCGAAGTCCTGGTGCGCACACATCAGCGGCCCGTCTACAACTTCTGCCTGCGCATGCTCGGGCAGACCGACGACGCCGCCGACGTGGCCCAGGAAACGTTCGTCCAGCTGTACAGCAACCTGCATCGCCTCGACGAGTACGAGCCGCTCGCGCCATGGCTTTTCCGCGTTGCCCGCAACCGCTGCATCGATGTCATCCGTCGCCGGCGAACCGTCCCGCTCGACGATGACGCCGAGGACGAGCCGCTGGACGATCAGCCCCTGCCAGACGAGCTCGTCGAACGCGCGGACATTCAGCGCGTCCTGGCCGAAGCGATCGCTACACTGCCCCAGCAGTACGCCGAAGTCGTCGCGCTGCGCTACGCCGCCGATCGCTCGTTCGCCGAGATCGGCGCCATACTGGATCTCGAGGAAGGCGCCGCTCGCGTGCGCTTCCACCGCGCCAAGGCACTCCTGCGACGCCGCTTGCGCGACACGCTGACTGAAAGCTAACGCTCATGCACGACACCGACGACATCGACCGACTGTTCGCCCGACTCGAGCGGGCCAACGTACCGGACACGCTGACTGCCCGCGTTCTGGCGCAGACCGTCGGCAAGACGCGCGCGCGAACCACCCTTGCCTGGCCGTGGCTCGTCGCCGGCCTGGGTGCCCTGACTTTGCTGACCATGACCGGCTACTTGCTTGGCGCCAGCCTCGAGGCGTCGGACGGGCTGGACTTGCTGGTGGCGCTGTTTGGCGATTTGGGACTCGTGTTAACCGCACCTGGCGAGGTCGTGGCCGTGGTTGGCGACGTTGTGCCGTGGGGCCTGGTCGGCGTCGCCGGCGTGAGCGCGGCGTTCCTGGTGTGGGCCGTCGGCAATGTCGTGTCGCGCGCGCCGGCGCCCGGGCGCCAAGCTGCCTGAGAGGCGCGCTTCGTGAGCTGGTTCGGTCGGATGGGACTGCACCTGGCGGCGGCGCTGGGCGCGACCGGCATCTTCGTCGCCGCGGCCGCCGTGGGCGCCAGTCAAACGCGCCAGAATACCGAGTTCGTCGCCGCGCCGACGTCGGTACCCGCGCGCACGCCGGTCATACGCCGTGAGCGGGCCATTACGGGCACGGTCCGCGAAGTCCACCCGGATGCGCTGATCGTGGCTGGCCCACGTGGCCAGGAGTTCCGCGTCATTCCCGACAGTGGCGCACTGATTCGCCTGAATGGCAAAACCGTCAAGCTCGACGCCCTGCAGACCAATGACCAGGTAGCGATCCTTGGCCAGGTCCAGGTGCGCAACGGTGGCTTCGTGGCGCACGCCATCACCGCGCGCCGCAAGTAGCTATTCCTCGCATACGCAACAAAAACGTGATTTAGTACTTGCGCCATGTTGCTCGGTCGGTTCACGGTGGCGGTCCTGCTGTTGCTGGCGCTCGCTGCGCCGGTCTACGCAGCGCGAGTCGGTTCGAACGATGAGGCAGCCATCCGTGACGTCATCGAACGCGGCAACGCCACGCAAGCGCGGGCCATTACGCTGCGCGATCCGACCGCCGTCGGCGAACACGCCATCGTCGAGTATCAGCAGCGATTGATGCGCACCAACCGTTCGCTCCTGTCGAACGGTGTGTCCAGCATCGACCTCGTCAACATCGATTGGGGCCCGATCACGATTGACGGTACGACGGCCTCGGCGACCACATTTGAGACCTGGCGCACCACGTACGCCGCCGGTCCGACGGAGTTCGGGCGCGATCGCAACGTGTACGCACTCGTGTTCGAGGGTGGAGTCTGGCGCATCGCCGGTAACGAACATCCGGACGACCGGCGCGGACCGGCTGCACCGCCCGACGCCCAGCGCGATCCCGAGCCCGGCCTGGACATACCACCTGGCCAGAGCACGTCCAGCAACTGGTCCGGCTACGCGGCGCGCGGCGGTGAATTCACCAGTGTTTCGGGTACCTGGACCGTACCCGAGATCGCGCTCGACGCTCCGTTTGGCGCCGACGCGGCGTGGGTCGGCATCGGCGGTTTGCGCACCCGCGACCTGATTCAGGCAGGCACGCAGCAACTGGTCAGCGGCAATGGCACGGTGACCTACCAGGCGTGGTTCGAGAAGTTGCCCGAAGTTTCGAAACCACTCCCGCTCACCGTGCTGCCCGGCCACACCGTCAGTGTGTCGCTCGACCTGCAGGCCGCGGATACCTGGTTAATCAGCCTCAGCAACACCACCACCGGTCAGACTCTGGTGCGCACGGAAACCTATTCGTCGTCGATGAGCTCGGCCGAATGGATCCAGGAGGCGCCCTTCTCGCGCCGCCGCGTACTGCCGCTCTCAGAGTTCGGTTCGATCACCTTCAGCGCCGGCTCGGCGGTGCGTGACGGCGTGTCGACGACCATTGCCGACCTCGGCGCACGCGCCATCTCCTTGATCGACAACAACCGCCGCGCGCTGGCAGTTCCGTCACCGCTCGGCCTGGATGGCGCCAGCTTCAGCGTGCTCCGCTCGTAGTCCCAACGCTTCGAGGCGGTACTCGACGGCGCGCGCGTGCGCCTCGAGGCTTTCGGCGCGGGCGAGCACCACTGCTGGTGGACCAGCCACGCGCAAGTCGTCGGCGCTCAGCGCGAATACGGACATGATCTTCAGGAAATCGTCCACGTTGACCGGCGAGGAAAACCGAGCCGTGCCACCGGTCGGCATGATGTGGCTCGGACCGGCGGTATAGTCGCCGATCGCCTCGGCGTTCATCTCGCCGAGGAACACGCCGCCGGCGTGGCGCACGCGGCCCAGCCACGACCACGGATCGCGGACCGCCAGACACAGGTGCTCACCGGCGAACGCGTTCGCCAGGTCCATCGCTTCGTCCAGGTCATGCGTCTCGGCGATGCCGCCGCGGTTGGCCAGCGACGCCTCGACGATGTGCCGCCTGGGCAGAGTCAGCACCTGCTCGGCCACGGCTGCGTCGACGGCGTTGGCGACATTGCGATCAGGCGTGATCAGCAGCGACGAGGCGAGCGGATCGTGCTCCGCCTGGGCCAATAGATCGGCCGCGACCCAGACCGGATTTGCGGAATCGTCGGCGACCACGAGGCATTCGGTTGGACCGGGTAGGGCCTCGATGCCTACCTGGCCAAAGACCATGCGTTTCGCCAGGACCACGAACAGGTTGCCTGGACCGACGATCTTGTCGACGCGCGGCACCGTCTCGGTGCCGTAGGCGAGAGCAGCGATGGCCTGCGCGCCGCCGACTCGATAGACGGAGTCGACCTGGGCCACGTGCGCCGCTGCCAGGAGCACGTCGGCCACGTCACCTACCTGGGCATTCGGAGGCGATGCCAGAACGACTTCCTGTACGCCGGCCACGCGCGCCGGAATCGCCGCCATGAGCACGCTGCTCGGGTACGGCGCGCGTCCGCCAGGCGCGTAGACGGCCACGCGGTCCAGGGGCCGAATGAGTTGACCGAGGGCTCCGCCGGTCGGCGTGTGCTCGGTCCACGAGTGGCGGCGCGTGTGGTCGTGAAAAGCCCTGATCCGCTCGGCGGCCTGGTGCAACGCGTGCATCACGTCGTCGCCGGTTCGGCGGACTGCCGCGTCAATCTTTTGTTGAGGCACCCGCAGGTCAGTCAGATCGACTCGATCGAATGCGTGGGCGTAGTGTCGCACCGCCGCATCGCCGCGCAGACGGACGTCTTCGAGAATCCGCTGCACGACCTCTTCCGCACTCAGGTCGGCACCGAAGGTGGCCTGGATGCCCGCGCGCACCGCGGGCGGCAACGCGCCCGGATCGACCGCGAGCCGGCCGCGGCCCACCAGCAGCGCCTCGCGCGCCGCCGCCGCCGATCTGAACCTCCGGATGACGCCCATACGCTCGTTGCCAAATGGTGACACAACCGCGCTTACATTGGTTACGGACGGAGAGCCGGCCCAGAGGGCGGCCGCGAGTTGCGTTTGAGGCCTCTTCCGGCCGCCGCTCTAGGCCAGTCCATCAAACAGAGTTCGGCCGCGGTCCGGCTCGGCTATCTGGCTTTTCGGACCGAACTCTCAGGCAGTAGGCTGCTGGTATGAACGGCGCAGCGCTGGTCATTCCTGCCTGGAACGAGCCGGAAGCGATCGGCGCGGTCCTCGACGAAGTGCCCGCCGGGAGCGTGGACGATGTGTTCGTCGTCGTGGGCAGCGTGGACGATTCAACGGCGTCGGTCGCCGTCGCCCACGGCGCCACGGCGCTGGTGCAGGCGCGGCCCGGCTATGGCGCGGCGTGCTGGACCGGGGCCCAGGCGGCACTAGCCAACCACGCACACGTGCTTGCCTTTCTGGATGGCGACTACTCCGACCCGCCCAACGCCTTGCCGCGCATTCTCGAGCCGCTGCACACTCAGCAGGCCGATCTGGTGTTGGGTGTGCGCGACTTGCGCCAATACCCGAACGCGCTGCCCGTACACGCCCGAGCTGGCAACGGCATCGTGCGCTGGCTGATGCACCGCGCCATCAGCCACCGCTACGCCGACCTGCCATCGTTCAAGGCCATCCGTGCCGACGCGCTGCGCGCGCTCGACATGCACGAGATGACCTACGGCTGGACTGTCGAAATGCTGGTCAAAGCTGCGCGCGCCGAGCTGCGCGTCACTGAGGTGGCGGTCGGGTATCGGCCGCGGCTCGGGGGTCGCTCGAAAGTCGCTGGCTCCCTGCACGGCACCTTCAGTGCGGGGGCCAAGCTGCTCGCGTGCACGCTGGCCTATTCGACATGGCGGCCAGATCGTCCTCCGCATTGGTCCGTTGCCAGTGGTCAGTAGCCCTGCGCTAACGGCACCCACAGGTTGTTCGCCGCGCGAGGACATCGTCGGCCTGGCAGCCTCGGGCACAGCGCTCGAGACGCCCGTCGAGGCGTACTTCGAAGTCGCGAATCGGTGCAATAGCAAGTGCGCGACGTGTCCGCTCACGTTTTCACCCCAGGAAGCCGCTCGCCAGCTCTCGCTCGACGAGTTCAAGTCCATCGTCGACCAGTTGCCCGAACTGCGCCGAGCGGTGCTGCAGGGCGTCGGCGAGCCGCTGCTCAACCGCGACCTGGCGTCGATGATCGCCTACTTGAAGTCGTGCCAGGTGTACACGGTCTTCAACACCAACGCGGCGCTACTGACCTATCGCCGCCAGGTCGAGCTCGTCGACAGCGGCCTGGACGAGCTGCGCGTCTCGCTCGACAGCAGCACGCCCGAGACGTACGCCCGCATTCGCGGCATACCCGCCTTTGAACGTGTGGTGGCCAATATCGGCCAGATGGTGCATACACGCGCCGAGCGTCACTCGCGTACCCCGGCCGTTTCGATCTGGGTGACCGGCATCCGTGAGAACCTGCACGAGCTGCCGGACATCGTCGACCTTGCGGCGCGACTCGGGGTCGACGAGGTCTACCTGCAGCGCCTGGTGTTCTGGGGCGAGGGCCTGGCCACGCGCGACCAGAGCATTTTCCGCACGCATCGCGCCGAAGCTGAGCAGGTCATCGACGCTGCCGAGCGACGCGCCGCGCAGCACGGCGTGCGCTTTCGCGGCGCCGACGCGCTGAGTCCGCGGGCCAGCCTGCTCGATCGGGCGCCGGAGCGGGAGCCGTGGCGCGCGTGTAGTCGGCCGTTGCGCCTGGCCTATATCACCGCGCAAGGCACCGCGCTGCCGTGCTGCATCGCGCCGTTTACCGACGCACCGTTCGAAAGCATGCGGCTCGGCAACTACTTACGCGACGGGGTGGCGACGGTCTGGAACGGTGAGGCGTATCGAAAATTTCGCGCCCAGCTCTATTCGTCGGAGCCTCCGCCCTCGTGTCGCAACTGCGGACTGGCCTGGAGCCTGTAACTCAGGCGGCGCGCAGCGCATCGTCGTATCGCCTCGCCCCCGCTGGGGAGAGGCCGCGCGCAGCGCGGGTGAGGGGGCTCACGAGCCGTCCGTACAACCTCCTGTCAAACCCTCGTTGGCTGATACAGGTTCGTGACCGGGGTTGACAGGAAGCCGCGTTCTAGCTCCACCCGTGCGCTGCCGATTCTTGACGGGATATGCGGTTCTGGATTCTGGCTGCCCTTGCGCTGGTCGCGGCGCTGCCATCGATTGCCTCGGCCGAGCCGACCGTCACGCCCACGGCCACG
>DASXRR010000103.1:0-6160 GCA_036506475.1 Chloroflexota bacterium | reverse complement strand
GGGCTATGGCATCCCCCCGCCTTTCCCGGCCTGGGGCGCGATGCTGAGCGGGACGGGCCGGGCATTCATGCTCCAGTCGCCCTGGTTGTCGATCTGGCCCGGGCTGGCCATCAGCGCGGCCGTCTTCGGCTTCAACATGCTCGGCGATGCGCTTCGCGACGAATTGGACCCTAGGCTGCGAGGGCGATGAACCCCCGCAGCCGCCGCGAAGCGCGCATTTTTGCAACGGCTCGGGCGCGGCCGAGCCTGGGACGCGACGAGCTCGATCCGCGGCTGCGCGGCCGCTAGAGGAGAACACCATCGTGGATTTGAACTACACGCCCGAAGACGAAGCCTTCCGCCAGCGCGTGCGCACCTGGTTCGCCGACCACCACCCACCCGCGGCGGGCGAGAACCTGGAAGCGCGCAAGGCATGGCAGCGCACGCTGTACGAGGCCGGCTTCGTCGGCATGGGCTGGCCGCGTGAGTACGGTGGTCAGAACGCGCGCCCGATGGAGCAGGCCATCGTCGCCGAAGAGATGGCGATGGCGAACGTCCCCGGACCGATCAACAGCCTGGCGCTCGGGCTGCTCGGTCCAACGCTGATCGTGCACGGCTCCGATGCGCAGAAGCAGCGCTACATCCCGAAGATGCTGACCGCCGAGGAAATCTGGTGCCAGCTGTACTCCGAGCCCGACGCGGGCTCCGACCTCGCTGGTCTGAAAACGTCCGCGGTGCGCGAGGGCGACGAATGGGTGGTCAACGGCCAGAAGGTGTGGACCAGTCTCGGCCCATACGCCGATTACGGCATGTTGTTGGCGCGCACCAATCAGCGTGTGCCCAAGCACCAGGGCATTTCGTACTTCATCCTGGACATGCACACACCGGGCGTCGAGGTCCGGCCGCTGAAGCAGATCACCGGCCACTCCGAGTTCGCCGAGATCTTCTTCAGCAACGTGCGCATTCCCGCCGACCACATCATTGGCGCCGAAGGCAAGGGCTGGGAGCTCGCCCAGACCACGCTCGGCTTCGAGCGTGGCGGCAATACCCTCGCCCGCGTCACCCGCGCCCAGGCCAATCTGCGTCGACTGACCGAAGTGTGCCGGACGCTCAGTCGCGATGGTGTGCCGGCGCTGGAAGATCCGCTGGTACGCCAACGGCTCGGCCGCATGGCGGTCGAAGTCGAAGTGCTGCGCTACGCGGGCTATCGCATCCTGTCCAAGCTCGAGAAGGGCCAGCGGCCCGGCGCCGAGTCGTCCGTCGACAAGCTGTACTACAGCGAGCTGGATAAGCGGCACCAGGAGCTCATCCAGGACATCCTCGGGCCGTATGGGCAGCTCGAAAGTGGCCTGCCCGAGGAGCTTGGCCTGAACACTGGCTCGCTGCGCGGCCAGGACAGCTCGTGGAGCTTCAACTTCCTGTGGTCCCGCGCCGGGACCATCTACGCCGGGTCGTCCGAGATCCAGAAGAACATCATTGGCGAGCGCGTGTTGCGGCTGCCGCGTGAGCCGCGCGCCGACCGTCAGCCGACGCCGACAGGAGCCTGAGCATGGACTTCGACTTCACCCAGGAGCAGGGCATGCTCCGCGATCTCGCGCGCGAGTTCTTCGCTCGTGAGAGCAGCCCGCAGGTCGTGCGCCGCCAGATGGAGGACGCGACGGGCTATACCGAGGCGACCTGGCAGCAGATGGCCGAGATGGGCCTGCACGGCGTGGCCATCGATCCGAAGCACGGCGGCCAGGGCCTGGGCGCGATCGAGCAGGCGCTGGTGCTGGACGAGATGGGTCGCACGGCGTACGCCGGACCGTACTTCGCCACGGCCGTCCTCGCAGCTGCTGCTCTGTCCGCGGGCGGCGATACGAAATTGTTGCCGAAGATCGCCGACGGCTCCCTGAAATCGACCGTCGCAGTGCTCGAAAACGCAGTTTCTTGGCAGCCCAGCGCGGTGCAGATGCGCGCCACGCGCGATGGCAATGACTTCGTCATGAACGGCACCAAGCGCTTCGTGCCGTGGGCACACGTCGCCGACAAGATCATCGTGGTGGCCCGCACTGACGATGGCACGACTGCCTTCGTTCTTGACGCAGGCGTCCAGGGGCTGACGCAGACGCCGAACCAGGAAATGGACCACACGTCCAAGACATCCACATTGCAATTTGACGATGTCCGGGTCGGCGCCGATGCCGTACTCGGCGAGATCAACCGCGGCTGGGACGTCATCGGTCCGATGTTGCAGCGCGCCGCGATCGGTGCCTCGGCCGAGATGCTTGGCGCGATGCGGCGGTGCATGGAGATGAGCGTCGAATACGCCAAGGTGCGCCATCAGTTTGGTCAGCCGATCGGTATGTTCCAGGCGATCAAACACACCTGCGCCGAGATGCTGCTCGACGTCGAGAATGCGCATGCCGCGACCTACTACGCCGCCTGGGCCCAGGACGCCGGCATGCCCGACGCCGCGCTCGCAGCTTCGGTGGCCAAGGCGTATGTCGGCGATGCCTCGCGCAAGGTCTGCGGCAACGCCATCCAGGTCCACGGCGGGATCGGCTTCACCTGGGAATACGATCTGCACCTGTATTTCAAACGCGCCAAGCACCTCGAGGCGCTGTATGGCGACGCCGATTTCCATCGCGAGCTGGCGCTGCGCCTGGCGCTCGAGGCTCCGGTCCAGCAGGCCCGCCAGGCTGTCCTGATTTGACCGTCACCAGTTTAGATCTGCTCATCTCGAGTTCCCCTCGCCCTGAGCCTGTCGAAGGGTCGGCCGACCGACTGCGCCGCATGGACGCGCTCCTGCGGCCGCGGTCGGTCGTGGTGGTTGGCGCGTCACCTCATCCGAGCTTTGTCTCAGCGGCGCTGAAGAACCTTCTGCGCTACGGCTATAGCGGCCAGATCGCGGCGGTCAATCCCAAGTACGACCACATCGACAGCGCGCCGTGCTACCCGTCGCTGGCCGACGTGCCGTTCGACGTCGACCTGGTCGTGGTGGGCGTCGCAGCTCGGTTCGTGCCTGACTTGCTGCGCCAAGCTGAGGACAAGCAGGTTGGAGCGCTGGAGATCATTACCAGCGGCTACGCCGAGACGGGGCAAGAAGGGGCGCAGCGCCAGGCCGAGCTCAGCGCATGGGCCGCGCGCACGGGCATCGTCGTCGGAGGTCCGAACTGCCTCGGCCTGATGCACGCGCCGAGCGGCATGGTCGCGCTGCCGACCACCTTCGCCGAGCTGACGCCAGGCAGAGTAGGTGTCGTCCTGCAGAGCGGCATGATGGCGCCTACCGTCCTGGTGCCATTGCTGGCGCGTGGCATCGGCATCACCTTCGCCGCGACCTCGGGCAACGAAGCGGACGTCGAGGCCGCCGATTACATCCACTACTTCGCCGAGGACGACGAAACCCGCGTCATCGGCGTATTCGCCGAACAGATCAAAACGCCGGCCCGCTTCGTCGAGGCGTGCAACGCCGCCGCGGACCGACGCAAGCCAATCGTGATGCTCAAGATCGGCCGATCCGATGCCGCGCGACGCGCCGCCCTGGCGCACACCGGCTCGATGGTCGGCTCAGACGACGTGATTGACGCCGTGCTGCGCACATTGGGGGTGAGTCGGGTCGACAGCGTCGACGAGATGCTCGAGCAGCTGGCCGTGTTCCACTCGCCGCGCCTGCCGCGCGGGCCGGGTGTCGCCACGATCATCGTCTCGGGCGGCGCCGCTGGACTGCTGTCCGACCTGGCCGCGCAGTGCGGCGTCAGCTTTCCTGCCTTGCCCGAGGCCACCGCTTCGGCGTTACGCGACGTCGTGCCGGAGTTCGGCAGCGTCGGCAACCCGCTCGACGTGACGGGCCAGGCGGTATTCCAGACCGACATCCTGGAGCGCTCTCTGGACCTGCTGGCCGAGGCCCCGAATATTGATGTTGTTGTCTACGGCCGAGGCTTTCCGAGTCGGCTGGATCGGGCCACCCCGGTCGGCCGCATCCTGGAGGGTGCCATCGAACGTCATCCCGACAAAGTGTTCCTGGCGATGTCGCTGGTGGGCGGACACTTCCATCCTTCGCCGATCGTCGATACGGTGCCCGCTGAGCCAATCACGCGCTTGGGCGAAACGCCGTTCCTGCAGAGCTCCGAATACGGCCTCAAGGCGATCGCTGCGCTCATTCGCTATGCCGACTTCCTGCGCTCGCGCTCCCCTGCTCCACCTGTGTCAGCTGGTGCCGAGTCGTTGGACGGCCCGCTGACCGAACGCGAAGCGAAGGCCATCCTGGCCCGATATGGCATCCCGGTCACTCGTGAACGGCTGGCCACGTCCATCTCGGATGCCGTTGCCGCTGCCGACGAGATCGGCTACCCCGTGGCCCTGAAAGTCGAGTCGCCGAGCCTGGTACACAAGACTGAGGCTGGCGCAGCCATCCTCAACGTTGCCGACGTGGCTGGCGTGCAGCAGGCATTCGGCCGGCTGACGCGCCTAGGCGTGGCCGACATGCGCGGCATCCTGGTCCAGGAAATGGTGCCGTCGGGCACCGAGGTCATTCTCGGCATGACCCGCGATCCGCAATTCGGACCGGTCATCGCCGTCGGCCTGGGCGGCATTTTCGTCGAGCTCCTCCAGGATGTGCAGCTGCTGATCCCACCCGTCTCGACTGCAGACGCGCAGCGCGCGCTGGAGCAATTGCGCGGTGTGGGTGTGCTGCACGGCGCCCGAGGCCGCCCGCCGGGCGACATTCGTGCCCTGCTCGACGCCATCGTGAAGTTCTCTACCCTGTGTCTGGACTACGCCGACGCCGTCGACGAGATCGACATCAATCCGTTGATCGTCTTACCGAACGGCGTCAAGGCCGTGGATTGTCTGATCGTGCCATCGACGAAGGAGGTACGCATTCAAGATGGGGTTGCTTGACGGCAAATGCGCTCTGGTTACCGGCGCCGGGCGAGGCATTGGTCGAGGTATTGCGCTGGCGCTGGCCAAGGCGGGCGCTCGGGTTGTGGTGAATGACCTGGGCACCAGCCTGTCCGGTGAAGGTCATGAAGCCCTGCCCGCGAATCAAGTCGTCGACGAGATCCTGACCAATGGCGGGCAAGCCGTCACCAATCCGGGTAACGTCGCCTCGTTCGAGGACGCGACCGAGATGGTCGAGCAGACCATTCGCGAGTTTGGCCGCATCGACATCCTGGTCAATGTCGCGGGCATTCTGCGCGATCGCATGATCTTCAACATGACCGAAGCCGAGTGGGACGCGGTGATCGCGGTGCACCTGAAGGGCACGTTCAACTGCACCCGCGCGGCGTCGATCAAGATGCGCGAGCAGCAGGGCGGGCGCATCATTTCGATGGCCTCGGTGTCGGCGCTGGGCTCGCCGGGCCAGCCCAACTATGCCGCCGCCAAGGCCGGCATCATGGGCCTGATGTGGTCGACGGCGCTGGCGCTGGGCAAGTACGGCGTGACCGCCAACTCGATCATGCCCAGTGGCGCGACGCGCATGATCGACTCGACGCCGCGCGGCAAGCAGGTCTTCGAGCAGACCGGCAAGTGGCCGAGCGAGATGGCCCAGGGCACCGAACGCGACCCCGACAACGTCGCGCCGCTGGTCGTCTTTCTGGCCAGCGACGCCGCCGCGGGCGTGAACGGCCAGGTCTTTCATTCCTACGGCTTCGGCTACACGCTCTTGGAACAGCCGCATGCCGTGCGCCGCTTGGAGGCCGATCACCGCATGGACCCCGACGATCTGGCCCGCGTTTTCGGCTCCACCCTGGGCGCCAACCTCAAACAACCGCCCGCGCTCGGCTTTGGCACCGCCTTACAAGACCGCGCCGCCAACGAATGGCAGCAAGTCGACGGCTTCAAGTTCTGGAAGTCACCCTTCGAGGTCGAGAGCTAAGCCCGTCCTCCGCGCCAATTTTCCTCAGCGGCGCTGCGCGCGCTGCCGTCCAGCCCGCGCAGGGGTTACGGGCAACACCGCCCAAGCGCTCGGCTGTGCATGTTTACGTCACTGCCCGGCGTGGTCGGGTTTTGACAATCGGGCCGCAGCCCGCGCAGCGGGCGCACCGGCCGTGCCCGACCCTGGGCCGCCGCCCAGGAGATGCGTTGCGCGCCGCGGGGTGCAGTGACGGCGCCGAAAACCGCTCAGGCCAAAACCCCGCGCAGGAGCAGGTCGGTGAGTACGTCGGCGATCTGCTCGGGCGCCAGGCGGCCGTCCTGG
>DASXRR010000102.1:0-5004 GCA_036506475.1 Chloroflexota bacterium | reverse complement strand
TCGTTTGTCTACCTGCCCCGCGACCTGCCGCACACGTTCCGGGTCGACGAGGGGCCGGCGCGCGTCTTGGAGCTGGTCCAGCCGGGCGGCCACGAGCGTTTCTACGTGGAGGGCGGCCGACCGGCGCTGGACGACTCTACTCCGGAGATCGATCCCCGTGATTTCGAGCGAATCGGCGCGCTCTTAGCCAAGTACCGCCTCGAGGAAGCTGGCCCGCCGCTGCAACCGGCGGGCTGAGGGCCAGCGCCGTGTCCTAATAATGTCCGCGGTGCTTGCTACACATAGCCGCACTGGGGGAAGAAGGCGGTGAGCACGTGACGGCGACGGTGGAGGCGGCGAACGGCAAGGCCAACTCCCACCATAGCTCGGGCACGTCCTGAGCTCGGGCACGTCCCGCGAGCACCGAAGGCGGAGGCAGCGGGGATGCAGCTGGGTATGTGCTGGATGCCGGCGACGGTGAGCATGTCTGGTTCAGCGGCACGCTGATAGGTGTCAAGGTCGGCGGCCAGCAACGCGCGATGGGTTCACGCTCATCGAGGTTTCGACTCCACCCGGTGTATTGCGCCAACGCACATCCACGCACGACGAGAAAGAAGTGTTCATCCATATCCTCGGGTGACAGTTGCGGGTTTCCTGCCGCCGAGACTGGCGAGCCCGCGGCCGAGTCCTGCGTTCCACCGCCCAGCGAACCCGACTTCGCCAGCATTCTGAGCGCCATGCCAAACCACCGCAAGCGCTTCGCCGAGACGCTAAGGGAACGAAGCGGAACGCTGATACGCGAGCGACTCCGGAGCGAACTCGGCGCCGCGTCGACGCGGAGGGGACAGGACGTAGGCGTCTGTGTTCGCACCGAGAAATCCTGCACCGCGGGTTGGCCGGGCCTCGGCGTCAGCCATGCGTGCCTGCCGCCTTATCGCGGCGTCCGCGGCGTTCGAAGAAAGTGTGATCGATATGAAGACCGCAATTCTTGTTATCTGCGTTCTCGCACTCATGCCAGCAGCGCCGGCCGGGGCAATCGTCGGCGGCCAGCTCGATGGCACCGGCCACCCGTACGTGGGATTCCTCGACGCAAGTCCCATAGGGCGGCCCGACGGCCCCACGGGTGTCCTGATTTCATCGACGGTCTTGTTGACGGCTGGCCACGTTACGCCGAGCTTTGCCGCCAATGGCTTGACGCACCCGCCGGTGACGTTCGAGCCGATCGCGAGCACTGCGTCTATGTGGTACACGGGCACAGTTCACACCAACCCGAATTACGACCCATTCGGCATTGACAATCCGGGCGACATTGGCGTCGTCGTGCTCGACGCGCCGGTCGCGGGCATACCCCCGCCACTTTGCCGCGCCTCGGCTTGCTCGATGCTCTAGCGTCCGGTGGACTGACTGTCACGAGCTTTACGGTCGTTGGGTACGGAGCCTCGAGTCTGCTCGGCGGATCCAACGGGGGTGGGAGCCCGCAGTGGGATCCCTACTCCGGAGGAACGCGCAAGCTGGCCGAGCAAACGTTCCTGTCGCTGACGCCGGGATGGCTCCGGGTCCAGGAGCACGCGGACGGCCAGATATGTGTTGGGGACTCTGGTTCGCCCACTCTCTTGGCGGAGTCGAATGTGATCGCGGGGTATTACGACGGCATTCGTGGGCGGCCTCTGCACAAATTCAGCGGGCGATGAACGCCTCGATACGCCAGCCGCGCGAGCCTTCCTAAGCCAGTATGTGACGTTGCCCTGATATTTCGACGCCTGCCGCAAGACGAATCATATGTGCCAACTCGGAGGGTAACAGCGTCGTCGCCGGTCGCGACTTCCCTCACCAGCGGCCTCCGAGCTCAGCCGCTCGCTCGCGCATGGACGGCATCCCCACCTTTGTACGCGCATCTGGATCGACGCCGATGCCATCGTCCGTGACGGCGAGGCACAAGCATCCTGTTGACCGACAAGCGGACGATGCAGGAGCGGGCTCGGGAGTGGCGGGTAAGGTTCGTCAGCGCTTCCAGGGCGATGCGGTAGGCCGCCACCTCGACTGCGGCCGGCAGCGGCGGCAGCCGGTCCCGGGCTTCCGCGTCCACGCGCAGGCCGTTCTGGCTGTACTCGCTGGCGTGTTCCACCAGTGCCGACGCGAGCCCGAGCTGATCCAGGGCGTGCATGGCCACGAGTCGGACAATACGGCCAGGCACTACGCGGGCGCGGCGCGCAAGTTTGCCGCGGTCAACCTGATGACCAAGTGCAGTCCTACAGGCTAGACCAACCGGATCAGGTAGACCTATCGGCTGCCAAAAATCTGATGGTGCTACCCAGCAAAATTCTGATGGCTCTACCCAGGCTCCGAGGCCAGCCGGTAGGTCCAGGAGCCGCCGAATTCGAGTTCAAGAGCTCTACGACCAGACCTCGGACCTGGAATCTACCGGCTAACACTCTGGTGTTCCTACGAACCCTTTCGGCACAACCGGTAGGTCAGAAACAGCCGATTTCGAGTTCAGTGGGCTCCGCGACCAGGATTCGAACCTGGAACCTACCGGTTAACAGCCGGCCGCTCTACCGTTGAGCTATCGCGGATTGGGGTGCGCCTAGACTGTACGGACGCAACGGGCGAGTGTCGCGTCGAACCAGTCAAGTGTACGAGAGCGATTCGCGGAGCGACAATTCGGAGCTAAGCGCACGGGTTACCGAGCTCCTGGCGACAGGTCGGGCGGGGCTCATCACCGACGTCGACGGGACCATCGCGCCGATTGTCACCAATCCAGCGGACGCGTACGTGCTGCCGGCGGCGCGTGAGGCGCTCGAGACGCTGAAGGGCCAGCTCGCGCTCGTGGCGGTCGTCTCGGGCAGGCAGGTGGCCGAGGCCAAGGCGATGGTCGCCGTCGCGGGGATTACGTACATCGGCAATCACGGGCTCGAGGTGCTCACGCCCCTGGGGCCAAAAATCGTGCCCGAGGCGCGACCGTGGGTGCCGCGGCTGGCCCATGTGATCCAGGAGATCGAACAGCAGGTCACCATGCCAGGCGTGAAGATCGAGAACAAGGGCGTCACGGCCAGCTTGCACTACCGGACCACGGCGCACCCAGACGAGGCCAGGCGGGAGCTGCTGGAAATTGTGGCCAAGACAGCGCTGACCAGCGGCCTGCGGCTCGAGGAAGGCAGGATGGTGCTCAATCTGCTGCCGCCGCTGACTGTCTCGAAGGGCTCAGCGGTGAGCTGGCTGGCCAAAGAGCACCAGCTCGACGGCCTGGTCTACCTGGGCGACGACGTCACCGACGCGCATGCCTTCAGTGCGCTCAAGACGCTCAAAGAGACGTCGCAGATGCGCACGCTCAGTATCGGCGTCATCGGACCCGAAACGCCACTGCACGTGCGCCAGCTCGCCGATCTCGCCGTAGCCTCGGTGTGGGAGGTCGCCGACCTGCTGTGCGCGATCACGAATTCGCTCAGGGCAGTGGTACGATGAACTCAGGAGCAGCGACGGTCCGGAGAGAGAAAGCGCATGACCAGCAGTCAGAATGACAAGAGCGCCGACGGTGGCATCGGCGAGTTGAACGGCCAGCGAGTTGCAATCCTGGCGGAGACGCTATACGAGGACCTGGAGCTCTGGTACCCCTACTACCGACTGCGTGAGGCAGGCGCGGACGTGTTCGTGGTCGGCTCAGGCAGCGCCGAGACCTATCAGAGCAAGCACGGGTACCCGGTCACCGTCGATGCCGAAGCGGATACGGTGACCGCCTCGCAATTCGACTGCGTGATCATCCCTGGCGGCTACAGCCCGGACCACATGCGTCGCCACCCGAGCATGGTCAAACTCGTCCGCGAAGCACACGAGCAGGGCAAGGTCGTCGCCGCGATCTGCCACGCGGGCTGGATGCTCGCCTCGGCCAACATCGTGCGCGGCAAGACCGCGACCAGTTACCGCAGCATCAAGGACGACATGGTCAACGCTGGTGCAAACTGGGTCGACCGCGAAGTGGTGCGCGACGGACAGCTGATCACGTCGCGTTCGCCGGCCGATCTGCCGGCGTTCATGCGCACGATTCTGGCCGCGCTGCGCGAGCGGCGCACGAGTCCTCCCGAGCGACAAGTCGCCCTGGCAGGATAGCCGCGCCCTGCGTGGGCTGATCGTCGGCCAATCTGGCGGGCCGACGGCTGTCATCAACGCGAGCCTGGCGGGCGTCATTGCCGAGGCCCGCGCGTGCGGCTACGAGCGCATCATCGGCATGCGCAGCGGCGTCCAGGGTCTGCTGCGAGGCGATCTCATTGACCTGACGTCCATCCCAGACAGCGACCTGGAAACACTCAAGCGGACACCAGCGGCAGCGTTGGGTTCATGTCGCTACAAGTTGCAGGCAGGAGATGCCGAAAGGCTCGCCGCACTGTGCCATGAGCACGGCATCGGGGCGTGGGTCTATATCGGCGGCAACGACTCCGCCGACACGTCGCGCCAGGTGGCCGAAGAGGCGCCAGACTTGAGAGTAATCGGCGTACCCAAGACGATCGACAACGACCTGCCGGGCACCGACCACTGCCCGGGCTATGGCAGCGCGGCGCGCTTTGTGGCGGCGGTCACTCAGGAGACGGCACTTGACACGTGGGCGATGCGGCAGACGGACCCGATCCGGCTGATTGAGGTCATGGGGCGGCACGCGGGTTGGCTGCCTGGCGCGGCCTGGCTGGCGCGGGGTGAGGCGCCGCATCTCGTGTATGTGCCGGAGCGGCCGAAGTCTGCCGACCAGATCGTGGCCGATGTCCAAAACGTCTACCAACAAGAGGGTTGGTGCGTGGTGGTGCTGTGTGAGAACCAGCCGATCGGGCCACGCGGCGATCCGCGGTGGGTAGACGCTTTTGGGCACGCCTATTTTGACAGTCCCGCGCAGCTGCTCACGCAGCGGATTACGGAAGTACTCGAGGTCAGGGCGAGGTGGGACAAGCCAGGCACGATTCAGCGCAATGCGCTGGGCTACGTGTCGACGACGGATCGGGCGGAGGCGGAGCTTGTCGGGCGCGCTGCGGTGCGCCTGGC
>DASXRR010000101.1:0-2870 GCA_036506475.1 Chloroflexota bacterium | reverse complement strand
GGTGGCCTGTGGATCGACGAGGTCGATGAGCTCCATGGCGACCTCGACCGGTGTCGAGCTGGTTTGCTCGGTGGCACTGAGCAGTCCGAGTTGAAGCCGGTGCTTACGCTCGTCGTAGGGCGTCAAGTTTTTGAGCATGCCGTAGAGCACGACCGAGAGCTTCCCGGCTACATGTCCGAGCGCGGCAGCCGAGCGCATGCCTCGAGCAGTGAGTCGTTGGTACACATACATCCCGAAACGGGTTGGACCTGATTGTTGTGAATGCCGGGATAAAAGTAGGCCAGTGAGCCCGGTTAAGTCGGGATAAAAATGGGCCACGCAGACCAGCGTCGGCCGCTGCGGCTGGATGGACGTCATGATAAACGCGCCGTCGTCCGGTTTGGGTATCTGGATTGAAAACGTGGAAGGACGACGCCGTCGTCGTAGCAACCCGGAGTGGGCCATGTGGTAAACCCCGTAGGGGTTTTCCAAGTTCTGCGAGAGCAGAACGGCATGTCCACGCCGATTCGCGCGACGCTGTGGATCACGTGGTCGGAATCACCCCCTCTCCGAGCAACTCAGCAATGAGAACGATGGTGTCGCACTCCGGGCAGGCGCCGCCCACACCGACGGCCCGCGTGAACACGTTGCAGTCGCCGCAGCGACGCTCGCCGAGGAAGCGCTCACCGCATGCGCCACACTCATAGATCGTGTGGGCCACCAGCGCTTTGCGACGCTGGAGAGCTTTTCGCACACTGCTCAAATCGAGCGTCGGAGCTTGATGGCGGAGTCGATAACTGCGTTGCTGGCAAGCGCGCGTGCAGTACCGCGCGCGTGTCGAGGGCCGCGGTCCGCCGCACATCAGGCAGCCACCCGGACCATCACGCCAACCCTCACGCATGGGCATGTCGCTGGACGGCGTCATGGCCAGGTGTTCGTCGGGCAGCCGCTGGGCCGTGTCGATGATGAACTGCGAGTCGGACTGGATGGTGTTCGGAGAAACACCGCTTGCTGAGGTGCTCAACGCACTGCGTCCTCCGGTCCACCAGTGCGGTGCTCAGCTTCGACTCCACCGTCGGCGCCATTGGTGGACGCAGGTGCCGCGGCGATCAGCTCACTGTCCAGGGACCGGCCTTTGAGTCGAAATGAAGGCCCCTTGAGGTAAAAGACCTCGCCGTGGTGCAAGATGCGGTCGACCAGGGCGGCGGCCAGACTCGCATCCTGGACGATGGCCGCCCATTCGGTCAGGCTTTTGTTCGACGTGATCAGCGTTGGACGTTTTTCGTACCGGCCGGCGATCAACTCGTACAGGGCGGGTCCGAAGCCCGGCAGGGTCGGTAGATAGCCCAGCTCATCGAGCACCAGGACGTCGCACGCTCGCAGCGGGCGCAGGACGCGCTGTCGTCCGACGCTGGTCAGGGCGCGGCCGAGCTGGTTGGCCAGGTACTGCGCGGTGACGAACCGAGCGGTGGCGCCCAGCTGAATGTGCTTGGTCGCGATGCAGATCGCCAGCATCGTTTTGCCCAGGCCGGGTGGTCCGATCAGTGCCAGCGTCCGAGCTTGCTCGACGAAGGTGGGATCCAGGTAGCGGAGGACGACCTGGCGCTTGAGCTCGGGGCGGAAGCGGAAGTCGAATTGCTCGATGGTGGCTGCGTACGGAAAGCCGGCCTGGCGCAGCCGCTTCTGCGTGGCCGCATTCGCCCGCGCGACGCTCTCCTCCTCGAGCAAACCGTGCAGGAAGTCGGCGTAGCTGAGCTCCTGGCTGGCCGCGCGGTCCAGCCAATCTGGCAGCACCGCCGCCGCCTGACGCAAGCCCAGTTGCTCCAGCAACGGTTCGAGGGCCGCGACCTCCGGTCTGGCGATCATCAGCGCACCTCCCCGTTCAGCACCAACTCGCGTTCGTTGTCGTGCGGTACGTCAAGTGCCCAGACGTAGGCTTCGTAGGTACTCAGTGCGCGATCGATCTCGATTTGGGATGGAACATCGGTCAGCACCAGCCAGGTAGCCGGCGCCGCTGGTGCCTCGGGCACCGGCGCACTGACCAGCGCGCCCAGGTAGGCTGCGCCAAAGGCACCTTGAGCTTGGGCCAACTCCATGGCTGCCAGCAGTTCGGCTGCGCCGCAGCGTTCATACAACGCATACACCGCCAGCACTTCGCTGCCGAGGCGTGCGCGCTGGCGCCGACTGAGCTCGCTCACGTACTGCTGAGCGACGGTACCCAGGCCCAGGAGCGCCTCGCGGTACAGCATGACCTGGCCACGCGGCTTCCTTCCGAACAGTGGCGCGAAATGGGCCGGGTTCACGACACGGCGATGAGCTCCGTCTGGTGCACGGGCATGCTCAGCGAGCCGTTCCATGTCGTGCCAGATGACGATGCGCTCGCGGTGCATGCGCACGGTGACCGACGCGCCGACGTGCTCGATGGGCACCGAATAGCTGTTTCCGAGCACAGCCACCAACGCACCACTGCTTACCCGGCCTGGCTCGGCCAAGCCGTAGTCGGTGGCCGTAGACGGCAGTGGATAGCCTTTAGCCACCTCCTCCACCAACCGCGACGCTGGCGTCACGTCCGTCGCCTGCGACGGCCGCGTGCGGTTGTCGGAGTCCTGCCACTCGGTGCACTGCACCTGCAGGTCGGCGTCGTCGATGAACGAGCGACCGGCCAAGAAATTGATCTTCACGAATTTGACCAACGACTCGACGGATCCCTTCTGATTGCCCGACGCTGGCCAACACGCCTCTGGATGAAAGTCAAACTCGGCGGCCAGTTGCAGCAGTGACCGGTGCCAGATCGGCTGCGCCTGGTCATCGCGGCCGGTGGTGACCGTCTTCATGTTGTCGAACACCAGTACCCACGGCACAAAGCCCAGCGCGTTGAAGCACGCCACCAG
>DASXRR010000100.1:0-9528 GCA_036506475.1 Chloroflexota bacterium | reverse complement strand
TCTGCGCGCTGAGGTCGTACAGCATTTTCAACCGCTGCTGCGAGAGCGCCAGCTCGTTGTCACGGCCGGAGAAGCTGGACGACTCGCTGCGCGGCAGCGTATCGGCCAGAATCACCGACGTGGTAGTCGTCGGGTCGCGGTCGTGAAAGACGATCTTGACGGTGCCCAGCGTGACGCGATCGCCGTGCGCCAGCTTGGCGGAGGGCCGCACCTGGTCGTTCACCAGCGTGCCGTTCTTGCTGCCCAGGTCTTCGATGAGATAGGTGCCGCTGCTCAGCGAAATCTGCGCGTGCCGCCGCGAAGTGCTGACGTCGCCGGGGTCCAGGCAGATGTCACACGAGGGATCGCGCCCGAGGACCACCTTGGGCTTCTCGATCCGGCAGTGCACCGGCGGGCGCGAATCGCCATACATGATGATCAGTTCGGCCACGTTAGGGCTTCTCGTTGCAAGTGCAGATGAACTTGCCGCAACCTGGACAGCCGGAGCCATATTTGGTGCGCACGGCCTCGCTCAGGTTGATCCCTTCCACGTTCGCCAGCGTCGCCAGCCAGGCCAGCACGTCGGCGAACTCCAGCGCCTTTTCCTCGCGCGTCCCCTCACCGATGGCGGCGGCCAGCTCGCCGATCTCTTCGGTCAGCCACAGGAAAGTGCCGGCGCTGCCGCGCAGGCGGTCTTTGTGGCTGTACATCTTCTCGATCAGCGCCTGGAAATCATTCAGGTCCATGGTTTTTGCACTTGCCGGCCGAAAGTATACCAAGGCCGCGTCGCACCCGCACGCCAAGGTTGTGGTTGGCGATGCGGGCGTGTCAAAATTTCCGGACACGTCGCATTTCTACGTTTAGCCGCAACCCCCCGCCACGGCGGGTAAACTGCGGGGTGCGCCGGGCCGGGCGCGATGGCTACGCATGCGCGTCCAACGGCTCCGCCGCAGCGCGGCCCTGCGGGCCTGCGGCTAAACGTGAACAGCGACCCCAACGCGGGAACGACAGACAGCACCGCCGCCGACAGCCATGCCTCGAACTGTGGCGCCTTCTCAAAGAATCGGCCGCGCAAGAAAGCGCGGGCGACGAATCGCCCGCGCCTTGATATTCACATTCTTCTTGGCGTCCCGCCCCACCACGGCGGGTCTTCGACACGGCGGATCTGCGACTCAGCGTCCAGCTATTTCGCTGACGGCGCACCCTGCTTGCCCATCTTGGCCATCGCCTCGGCGCCCAGTTTGGCGCATTCTGCGGGCGTGACATCCTGCTTGTGGGTCGCGATCGACCAGGCATGCCCGAACGGATCGGTCAGCTTGCCGTAGCGATCGCCCCAGAACATGTTCTCGAGCGGCAAGCTGGCCGTGGCGCCGGCGTCGAGCGCGCGCTGGAAGAAGGCATCCACGTCGTCTACGTACAGGTGGATCGAGCCGGCTGTGCCGCCCAGCGCCTGGGGGCCGCGCCCACCACCCATATC
This sequence comes from Chloroflexota bacterium, assembly GCA_036506475.1. GTDB lineage: Bacteria > Chloroflexota > UBA6077 > UBA6077 > CF-72 > CF-72. The sequence continues at coordinate 8,072 of DASXRR010000100.1, read as the reverse complement.
CGGAAATTCGTCCGACACCATCAAGCGCGAGTCGCCAATCTGCAGCTCGGCATGCCAGATGCGCTGGCCATCAGGCGCCACGGCTCGATTCAGCTCGCGCGCGCCGAACGCGCGCACGTAGAAGTCGATCGCTTCGGCCGCGCCGTCGAGCGTCAGCACGGGCGTGAGCGTGTGGTAACCCTCGGGCACCGGCCGCACCCCGCGTGCGGCTGAGGCTGTGTCGGTCATGCAGGTAGTAGAACATACGTTCTAGAGGGGTGTCAAGTTAATTGTTTTCGCGCGGCGCACGGGTGGGGGCACCGAAAGTGGCTGCCGTGCTTTTGGGCAGAGTGCCCAAGGCAGCTGTGCCGGGCCGCCGGCTATCGTTGTTCCAGGCCGACGGCGGCCGCGGTCCTCACCCACCCACCTCGCCCGTGGTCGCCGATCGGCCGCCCTCCTTCCCTTGCTTCCGAACGCTGCTGGCCAGCTTGTGCAGAGTGCACAGACTCGCCTTCGGGGTGCTGTGCTGAGCGGACGTAGCCATTCTTTGACAGGCGTGGGATAGTCGAGCGCGACGGAAAGCATGCGCGTATTGGTGGTGCACCATGACCGCTGGGCGCGGCTGGTATTAGTGGACGTTCTGGCGCGCGCCGGGTTTGGCGTGGCGGAAGCGTCGAATGGCATGACGGCGCTGCGGCTGGCGGCACAGACGCGGCCCGACGTGGTGGTGCTCGGCACGCGCCTGCCGGAGCTGGCGGCGCACGACGTTCAGACAGCGCTCAAGGCAGCGCCAGCCACGCGCCGCATTGGCGTGTTCGTTCTGCGCGAGCGCGTTGTGCCGAGTGGTTGCGCGGTCCCAGCGTGTGTCCGGCGGTGCCAGCGCGTCGTGGCGCGCGGGCGGGCGACGCGCGTGAGTCGCAGGCGGATCGGCACGCCGGCTCGGCGCCGACTCGCAGCAGCGAGGGCAGCCCAGGCGCCAGTCGGCGAGTAAGTCGGACTAGGCCCAACGGGCCTGTACTTGCGGGCGGTGGCACACGCCATGCTGCTCCCCTCTCTGGCCTTGGCGCTAGCTATGTACCCGTTACTGGCGGACCTGTGACCGCCGAGGGTGCGGTCGACGTCTCCTCGCTGCTGATGTTGCGTGAGCTGCAGAAGCCCGGGTCGCCGGATGCGGTCGGGCGCATCGTCGATCGCTTTCTCGCGGAGTCGCCGCAGCGCATCGCCGCGTTGCGCACCGCTATCCGGAACGACGACGCGCGGCTGCTGGAGCAGGCGGCGCACGCGCTCAAGGGCATTGCCGGCACCGTCGGCGCGAACGAAATGCGCGACATCGCGCACAGGCTCGAACAGCTCGGCCGACAAGGCAGCACGGCCGGCGCGGGGCACCAGACAGCCGAGCTAGAGGCGGCACTCGCACGGGCGCGGCCGATCTTTGACCGGCTCCGAGGCAACGACCAGGGTGCGTAGCCGACCGTTTGCCGCGATGGACGCGCTCACGCTGGGCTTGATCGTGGTCGGGGCACTACTCCTGGCGGCGTCGATCGTCGGCCTGGTTGTACTCGCCCAGCCCACGCGCGCCACCCCCGAGAGTGCGCAGCCAACCACGCCGACCGAAGTCGCGCTGCAGCCTGACCAGGTGGCAACCGTGCTGCGCACCGAAAACGGCGCCGCGGGCGCGGCTCGAGTCGGCGACCGCGTCGACGTGCTCGGCTACTTCTCGCGGCAGGTCACCGGCGACGAAAACGTCACGCGCGTACTCGTCGCGGACGTCCCCGTACTCGCCGTGACGCGAGACGGCAGCGGCGTGTCACTGACCCTGGGCGTGCCCCAGGCAACAGCGCTACTGCTGCACGAAGCGCAGGCGCTCGGGGCGAAGCAATTCGTCGTCCTGCGCTCATCCGACAGCGTGCTCAAATACCCGCCGAGTCTGAGCGACTCTGAGCTCGCGACCCGCCTCGTCTCGGACACCAGTGGCCGTTGACATGACGCCGCTGCTTCTGGCGGCACTCGCGGCTTCGGGAGTGGTGCTGATTCTGGCCGCGCTCGATCGTGCCCGCCAGCGCTCGACCACGATGCGCCGCGTTGCCGTGCTGGTCGGCGTCGATGCCGGGCGACTCGAACCACTGCCATCTGGCAGCACGTCGCGGCGCATTCGGCTGCGGCTCACCCAGCTTGTCGGCCGCGTGGGCGCACACGACGACGCGCTGCGGGGGCCGGCCGTTGCGCTGGCAGTCGTCAGCGCGCTCATCGGGCTAGGCACTGTCTCGCTGGGCTGGCTGATCGTGGCCGGCGGCCTCGCGCTGGCCGCATATGCGTTGAACGGCCGTGCCCGCCGACGGCAGCGCGTCGAGAGCCAGGCACTGAGCGCGATGCAACTGCTCGCGTCAGGGCTGCGCGCGGGCTACAGCGTGCCGCAGGCGATCGCCCTCGTGGCGCGCGAAAGTCCCGAGCCGACGGCAGCGGAGTTTTCACTTGCCGCGCAAGAGATCAGTGTCGGCGTTGGTCTGGCGGACGCCGTCCGGCACATGGCGCAGCGGACGGCGAATTCGGACTACGAGCTCGTGTCGATCATCGTCCGCGTCCAACACGAGGTCGGTGGCAATCTCGCCCAGATCCTCGACTCCGTGTCCGAAACATTGCGCGAACGATTCGAGCTGCGCCGCCAGGTGCAGGCGTTGACATCCCAACAACGACTGTCCTCAGCCGTGTTGAGCATTCTGCCCTTCGCGCTGCTGTTGCTGCTGTTTGTGATGGATCGACAATTCGTCGCGCCCCTGTTCAACGAAACCGCCGGCCGCGTCCTGCTGGCGCTGGCCGGCCTGATGGTGTTCATCGGCTGGTCGATCATGCGCTCCATCGGTCGAGTCGACGTATGAACGGGATCGATCCGCGCCTTCTGGTGGCGCTGCTGTGCGCGGCGGGCGTGGTCGCGCTTGGCGTGGCTACGCGGCGCCTGACGCAGCGCCGCCGCATCCGCTCTCGGCTGCGCCAGCTGGGGGTGGATGCGGCGCCAGTCAAGCGCGAGCGCCAACGGATCGAGCTGCGCGAGCTCGCACGTCAGCTTGGTGCGCGCGTGGCGGGCCACCTGCCCTCGGAGATCGGGGCAATGTCGATGCGCGCCGACCGCGCAGGTCTCGCCGGTCGCATCACGGCGCCCGAGCTGCTGGGTTGGAAAGTCGTCGGCGTCGCGGTTGGCCTCGGGCTTGGCCTGGCCGCGCTCGTCGAATATGGCGCAGCGGGCGCGGTGATGTTGGTGCTGACGGCTGGCATCGGCTGGTTCGGCGTCGACCTGGCGATCGAGCGCTACCGCGCCCAACGACGGCGCGCCATCCTGCGCGATCTGCCGACGGTGATGGACCTGCTGGTGCTGAGCATGGAGGCGGGCATGGGTCTCGATCGAGCCTTGCGCACGATCGTGCACGAGTACCACTCGGCGCTCGCGGACGAGTTGCAGCGGGTGCTGAACGACTTCGACGTCGGCCTGCGCCGTGGCGAAGCCTTCGAGCGCATGGCCAAGCGCATCGGCCTCGAGGAGCTGCGCTCGCTCAGTCGCGCGATCGTGCAGAGCGAAGAGCTGGGCGTGAGCCTGGTTGGCGTGATGCAGACGCAGAGCCGCGATGTGCGTGTGTCGCGACGCCGCACTGCCGAAGCCGAGGCGCTCAAAGCGCCCGTCAAGATGCTCTTTCCGCTCGTGCTGTTCATCCTGCCAACACTGTTCATGCTGCTGCTCGGGCCGGTTTTTCTGCGCGCGGGAGCCGCCCTCTCGGGAGCCGGGCCGTGACACTCCAGATGCGCACCGGCATCGCCCTGGTCGACCTGTACCTGGCGCGCGGCCGAGTCCGCGCTGAGCTGAACATGCAGGGCTACAGTCGCCTGTCGGACCTGTTCAACAATGCGCCCGGCGACTTCCTGAGTGGCACGCTGCGCATGACCGCGGCGATGCACTCGGACACTGGCCAGCCCGCAATCAGCATCGAACGGCGCGAGCTGGTCGTGCGCGTGCACGACATTCGCCTCGTCCGACCGATCGAGGAGCACCCGTCGGTGGCGACCGCGTCGGCGTGGCGAGAGCGCACGCCCGTGCGCGTCGTGATGGACCTCGACGATTGGCAGGTCACCGGGGACATCTACATGGTCGACCGGATTCCGTGGCTTGACTTCATGACGGCGACACGGCATCGGTTCATTTCCGTCAGCGATGCGAGCGTGCGCTTTGTCGGCGTGGCCGACACGCTCGAGTGCCCCTTTTTACTGGTCAACGGCGCGCGCGTGAGCGCGCTGTACGAGGCGCCCTGAGATGCCGCGGATGGCCATCGCGGCGGCGGGCCTGTTGACGTTCATTGGCGTGTACTTCGGGCTGCAGCTCGTCGCGATGCGCCAGCAGCAGCTCGCGCAACAGCCGCCACCGCCGACGCCAGTGGTCGCCGCATCGGTCGCGCAGCGGCTCGACAGCGGGCTGGTCGCCGTCGCCCTGCCGCTGGGTACGTCAGAACCGCTCGTGCGCGGACTGCAGTCTGGAGCGCGCTTGAACGTCCTGGCGAGCTTGCCCGATGCAGACAGCGGTCGGCCCGTTGCCGCTGTCGTGACGCGCGGCGCCACGCTGGTCCAGCCCGTGGCGAGTGACGCGCCGCTATTGGTTGAGGTCGCGCCGACCGACGCGGTGGTGCTGGCGCACCTGGTGCTGGGCGGCACCCAGCTGAGTTACGCCGTCTGGCCGCAAGGCATGGCGCCGCCCGAAGTCCCACCGGTCGACGAGCGCACGGCGCGCGCCCTGCTCGGCCTGCCGCCGCGCACGACACCCACCTCCGAGCCGACCGTCGCACCACCCGCGACGCCCACGCCGGTCGCAACCCCAACGGCGCCAACCACACCCATGCCTATTCCGCAAGGCGCCGCCGACCGCTACGTCGTCCAGCCAGGCGACACGCTGGCCAGCATCGCCGAGCAACTCGGTATTGAGCTAAGCCGGCTGCGCGCGGCCAACCCCAGCGTGCCCGACGCCGAGCCGCTGCCAACTGGCATGCAGCTCGTGGTCCCACAAGAGAGCTAGCTGCGGGGAGTTGGATCGCCGATGCGCGTGCGCACCTGTTCGGCCAGGCCTTGCAGGGCCCTGGCAACCGGCGAACGCGCTTGATGCAGCACCAGCGGCTTGCCTTCATTCACGGCCTGGGTCACCTCGGGCCCGCCGGTCGGGACCTGGATGATTCGGCGCGAGCCGAGGACACCGCCGATGTCGTCGAGCACCAGGCCGGCCAGATGGCTGGCGCGATTGAGCACGAAGATCATGCGATCGTCGGGGTAGCCGAGCTTGCGCGCGACGTCCAGGAAGTGGCGCGCACTGCGCAGCGTGCCCAGGTGCGGCGTCAGGACCACGAGGTACACGTCGGCAAGGTCGAGGACGGCGAGCATGCGATCGTCGTACGTCAGGACGGCGTCGATGACCACGTCGTCATACATCTGCGCCAGCGCGCCGAGCACGGTGCGCACGTGCTCGGCGGTGAGTGCCTCGGCCTGCTCGGGATTGGTCGGTCGGGCCAGGACATGCAAGCCGGAGCGATGTGTGCCCACGACCTGATTGACCAGGCGGGTATCGAGGGCGTCGATGTGCGGGATGAGGTCGAGGATGGTGTGCTCGACCTTGAGATCGAGGTGGATCGTCGCGTCGCCAGCCAGGAAATCGGCGTCGATCAATGCCACCGACCGTCGCGTCTGCTCGCGCAGCAGGACCGCCACACTCACCGCCACCGTCGTCGCTCCGACGCCACCCTTGGTGCCCAGGACCACGACGCGCTTGCCAATGCGCGGCCGGAACGTGCCGTCGCTAGGCCCGCCCACAACGCGCATGCGTCGTGCGGCAGATCGGCCGTGGACCTCGCGGATCGTGCCGAACAGCTGCGTCCCATTGCCGAATGGCTTGAGGACGTAGCCCTGGGCCCCGGCCGACATCGCCTTCTGCAGGAAGTCGATGCGCTCCTCGGACGTGACCATGATCACCGCGCCGTGCGGTGCGCGACTGCTCACCAGCCAGGCCGCCTGGATGCCGTCCAGATCCGGCATGTGGATGTCCATCAGGACGATGTCCGGCTGCAGCTCGGCTGCGCGACGGACCGCTTCGTTGCCGCTCGCGGCGGTGCCGACCAGCTCCATGTCGTCCTGGCCCTCGATCAGCAGGGACAGCGTTTCGCGAATCGTCGCGCTGTCGTCGACCGCGAGCACGCGGATGGGCTGCCCTGTGGGCTGAGTCAACAACCAGAGGCTAGCCGGCCAGAGCCGACGTGTGCACCTGCATGTTGATCGGGTTGCCCAGCAGGGCACCCACGAATGGGGTCACGCTCTGAAAATTGTAGGCACCGTCGACTGTTACGTAGCCGGGCGAGCCGGTCGATGCGGCCACAGTCAGCGTGAGCCGGCTGGTGTCGATGCCGACAGCGAGGTTGCGCCCGGCTTGCACGCTCGCGGCTTGCCAGTTTGGCTCGCCGACGTGCGCCGCCGCGTAGCGACTGGCTTCACGCGCCGAGTTGGTGAGCACCGTGTAGCTCAGATGAGCGCGCGCCAGATCGAACGTGCCCAGCACCAGCAGCATGAACACACCTATCGCCAGGGCAAACTCGACCAGCGCCTGAGCCGGGGCCTTTCGCATGCGCGCCTGCGTCACGGTATAGCGCGCCGGGCCGAAGCGGGCCAGGTTCTGGTGATGTTCGCGATCACGTCGACAGCCCTGTTGGCGACGATCGGACTGCTGTACTCCTTCGGCTTCGTGCTCTCGGAGCGGCGCACGCTGCAGGGCGCGGCCGACGCGGCGAGCTTGAGCGGTTCGTGGCAGATCCTGACCGAGCTGCAAAGTGGGGACCGCTCGGCTGCCAACGTCCGCGGCGCGGTCGAGCGATACGCCGCACGCAACGGCGTGACCAACCCCGCTGACGTGAGCGGCGAATATGTCGATGGCAGCGGCGCCCCGACGGGCACTGACCTCAAGTGCGGCTGCGCGTTCCCGCCGCAGACACGCGGTGTGCGCGTCCAGATCCGAGGTCAGTCGCCGACACTGCTGCCGGGCTTTGTCGGCGCCGCGGGCGTGCTGGTCCGAACCGAAGCCGTGTCGGTGGCGCGGCCGACTGCGTCGCCGAGCAGTGCCACGCTGGTCGTGCCGATCGGCGTGTTTGCCGCGGACTACGCGCCGCTGGGCCAGTTGGACCTGGCCAGCTCACGCACCAGGAAGCTGGATCTGACGGCCGCCGGCGCGAGGGACTATGGCCCACCAATGTCGACCAGCCTGCAGTACTGGAGCGACGGGCAGCACGACAGCGGGACGGTTGGGGCGGGCAGCGACCTGCCAAAGGTCGATGCCACTTTCGATTCGGTGGCCGCCGGATTGGCCGACAGCGTCCGCCGCCAGAACCTGCACACCGCAAGTGGCGCTGCCTATGCCATCGTCACCATCCCGATCCTGAATGGCGAGTCGGGCTCGTCGGTGCATGTGGTCGGCTTCGCGCACGTGCGCATCAACGCCGTGGACATCAGCCCGACCAGCGCGCGGGGCACGTTCGTGCCGTATCCCGCCGATGCCTTCGGCGTCCCCACGAGCAGCAGCCCCGACTTCGGGGCGACCCTGGTCGGCATTGTCTCATGAGCCGGCGCGACGCGGCGCAATCACTGGTCGAGCTCGCGCTGGTCGCACCGCTGTTGATCGTGCTGGCGATGCTGGCCTGGGATGGCGGCAGCGTCCTGCGCGAACAGATCATTCTGCAGCAGGCCGCCCGCGATGCGGCGCGCGTGGCGGCCACGCAGTACTGGCCGCGCACGCCAGCACAGCAGGACGGACTCGATGCGGCCGTGCGCCAGGCGGCGCTTGAGTCGGCGCGCGACCTGCCTGGACTCGCCGGGACGGCGAACTACCTGACGCTGAGCTACCCGGATGGCGGGCAGTCGGTCACGGTCGCGCTGGCGTACAACCATGCGCTGTTGACGCCCGTGCTGCGCAACGCCTGGGGCGGCGCGGGTGGCGCGGTGCGCATGACCGCCAGCGCGACGTTCTTCGTGCCGCAGCTGACGCCGGTGCCGGCGACGATCGTGCCGTCCACACCACTGCCCACGCC
>DASXRR010000099.1:0-10323 GCA_036506475.1 Chloroflexota bacterium | reverse complement strand
GAGGGCAGGGCGATTCTGTCGAGTGGCGCCAGCGGCGGGCGAATGATCCCCAGCATGCTGACGCAGGCGTTCACCCTGGCGATTGACCACGGGTTTTCGATGGATCGCGCGCTCCGCGCGCCGCGTTTCCACCACGAGGGTGACGGGCACCTGATGATTGAGCACGGGCTATCCGAGGCCGCCCTGAGTCTGCTTGCAGCACAGGGCTATGCGATAGACATTCATCCGCCCAACGGGACGGCGCTGGGTGGCCAGGCGCCCGCCATCTGGTTCGACGACGAGGGTCGGCTATTCGGCGCGCCTGACCCGCGTCGCCACGGCGCCGCGGTGGCCGTATGACGCCACGGTCGGTGTACCGGGGATCCCTCCGCCGCGGTGAGATTGCCGCCGCGCGGGCATCGTCGCAGTCGCTCCGCGTCGCGTCGGTCTCGTACTGGAACCTGGCGCCCGGTGCCGTCCGGGTCAACGCATCAGGCGGCGGTGGCACTATTGGCCACGCCGGCGAGGCGGAGACGTCGATCGCGCTGCACTTGCGGCCAGACCATGTCGATGTGACGGCCCTGCAGCCCGATCCCGGGGTTGATCTACCAGTTCCGCGGCAGGCGTTCGCCGAGCTCGTCCACGAGCTCCGCGCGGATCTGCTGGCCGCGTGACGATCTACATCCTCCGCCGACTAGCGCAGGTCGTTCCGGTGCTGCTGCTCGTGTCGACGCTGGTGTTCTTCGTGTTCCGCATCATTCCGGGCGATCAAGCGGTGGTGCGACTCGGCATGGGTGCCGATCCGCAGGCCGTGCGGGAATTGCGCGACGTCCTGGGACTCAATCGACCCCTGTACATCCAGTACCTGGAGTGGCTGGGGAAGGCGGTGCGCGGCGATCTGGGAGTATCGATCGTCAACAAGCAGTCGGTCACTTCACTGGTCCTGCAGACATTTCCCGCAACGCTCGAGGTGGCGGTGATCGGGGTGTTTCTGGCGCTGCTCATCTCGGTGCCGCTCGGCATCGTCGCGGCGCTGTGGCGTGGCAGCTGGGTGGATCATGTCACCCGTCTGTTGGCGCTGGTGGGCTTCTGCATGCCCCGCTACTGGCTGGCCATCCTGCTCATCGCGGTCCTTGCGGTGAATCTCAGGCTGCTGCCAGCCGCGGGCTACGCCGACTTGCTGTCAGCGCCCGCTGAGAACCTGCGCTACGCCGCGTTGCCTGTCCTGTCGGTCGCACTCACGTTGGCGGCCGTGCAGATGCGCTTCCTGCGCTCGAGCATGCTCGACGTGATCGGCCAGGATTTCATTCGGACCGCGCACGCGAAAGGCCTGACACACCATACCGTCGTTCTTCGCCATGCGCTCAAGAACGCCCTGATCCCATTCGTGACGGCGGTCGGGCTCGAATTTGGCGCGCTGCTGGGTGGCCTGGTCGTGGTCGAGCAGATCTTCTCCTGGCCCGGTGTCGGCTGGCTGATGATCCAGTCGATTACCCACCGCGACTACGACGTCGTGCAAGGCGCCGTGCTGCTGGTCGCGACAGCGTTCATCGTTATCAATCTGGCGGTCGACGTCGTGTACGCCTACCTGGATCCGAGGATCCGCTACGCGTGAGCGCGAGCACGCTGGCCGCACCGTCGTCGCCGGTAGTCATCGCGCGCACGACCCGGGTTCCGCGACATCCGAGGTCGCCTACCGTTGCCGCGCTCCTCGCCCTGCGACGCGATCGAGCCGCCCAGCTTGGCATTGCGCTATGTCTTCTTCTTGTCGGCGCCGCGCTGTTCGCGCCGCTGGTCGCGCCGTACGACCCGATCGCGTTGCATATCCAGGACCGACTCCAGAACCCGAGCACCACCTACCTGCTCGGTACAGACGAGTTGGGCCGCGATGTGCTGAGTCGGCTGATCTATGGCGCGCAGACGTCGCTCATGGTCGGCTCCATTGCATTGGCGATCGCAGCCTCGGTTGGCACGCTGCTCGGCCTGCTGGGTGGTTATCTCGGTGGATCGGCGGATGCCGTCATCATGCGTGTGCTCGACGGACTGCTGGCATTCCCGTCGATCATTCTTGCGCTAGCGATTATCACCGCCCTCGGCCCAGGGCTCGGCAATGCGATGCTGGCGATCGGCATTGTCACTATCCCCAACTTCGCACGTATCGTGCGCGGCAGCGTGCTGTCCATGAAGCAAAAGGAGTTCGTAGAAGCTGCGCGCGCGAGTGGCGCAACCGCGCGCTACATCATGCTGCGCGTGGTCTTGCCGAACTCGCTGTCTCCGCTGCTGGTGCAAGCGTCGGTGAGCTTCGCGAACGCCATTCTGACTGAAGCAGCGTTGTCGTTCCTCGGGCTGGGCATCCAGCCGCCGACGCCTTCATGGGGCGCGATGCTCGACACCGGACGCAAATACCTCGATCAGACTGGTTGGTACTCGTTCTCAGCTGGCGCGGCCATCTTTCTGGCTGTACTCAGCCTGAATCTGGTGGGAGACGGATTGCGGGACGCGCTCGACCCGCGGCTCCAGCGCAACCTGTAAGGGAGGGATCTCATGCGGAGTTTGAACCGACGCGCGTTCGTGGGGCAGCTAGTCGCCCTCAGTGTGCTGCCGCTGCTGCAGGCGTGCGCACCTGCCGCCCCGGTGGCACCCACGGCTGCGCCTGCCCCGAAGCCGACCGAGGCGCCGAAACCAGCCGCTGTACAGCCGACTACCGCTCCGGCACCAACCGCTGCCGCGCCTGCCCCGACCGCTGCACCAACGATCGCTCCCGCGGTGAAGCCAACGGCTCCCGCCGGTCAGCCTGTCGCGGGCGGTGTGCTGCGCAGCACGCTGGGCGCCGAGCCAACCACGCTCGACCCGCACAAACTCAACACGTTGTTCGATCGCGACGTCTCCGACGCGATGTTCGACGCCCTGATCGACGACGACACACTCGACGGCATCAAGGGCTCACTCGCGGAGTCCTGGGACTCGCCGGATGCGCGGGTGTGGACATTCAAGCTGCGCTCCGGCGTCAAGTTCCATGATGGCAGTCCACTCACCGCGGAGGTCGTCAAGTTCAGCTACGACCGACTCCAGGATCCCAATACGGGTATCACCGGCCAGATTCGGCCGACGGCGAGCCAGGTGGAGTCCGTCACCGTCGTCGATCCTGCAACCGTCAGGATCACGCTCAAGGGCCCCAGCGCCGCGTTTCCGGTCGATGCGTCGAACATCAAGATCATTCCGAAAGACTTCGACGAGGCAAAGCCCTTCGGCACCGGTCCTTTCCAGTTCGTGGAGTGGGTTCGCAATCAGCGTGTACGGCTCAAGAAGAACCCGGAGTACCTGGTCAAAGGGCAGCCGTATCTGGACGAGCTCGTGTTCGTGCCCACGCCAGATGAGAACCAGAAGATCGTGCTGCTGCAAACGGGCCAGGTCGATTTCTCGGACACGATTCCGCTGCCGCGCGTTAAGGAGGTCTCAGCCGGCGGTAAGATCGTCGTCTATCCAATTCCGGTTGGCGTGGCGCCCTCCGCGTACTTCATGCCCCTCAAGACTGATAAGCCTCCGCTCGATAACATGAAGGTGCGCCAGGCAATGAACCTGGCCATCGATCGTAAAGCGCTGCTCGATGTGACGTTCGGAGTTGGCACGATCAAGTCGAACGTGGTTCCACCCAAGCACTGGGCGTTCAATCCGAACGCGATGTCGTACGACAACCGCGACCTGACCCGGGCCAAACAACTGATGGCCGAAGGTGGGCATCCCAACGGCTTCAGCCTGCAATTCAAATTCATCACCAGCCGTGCCGAGTACACACCGATGGCCCAGCTGTTCCAGGCCAATCTGGCCGAGATTGGCGTCAAACTCGAGCTGCTGCCGAAAGAGCTCGGAGTGTGGGTTGACGAGGTCCTGAACAAGCATGACTTCGAGCTGGGAATGACGGGCATCATCCCCGATTACGATCCGCACGCGATTATGGTCCGCTACCACTCGAAGGACTCTCAAGATGGCCAGTCGATGAACTGGCAGAACGCCGAGTACGAGGACCTGCTCGCCAAAGGTAAAGTGACGGTCAACCAGGAGGAGCGCAAGAAGATCTACTTCCGTGCCCAGGAGATCGCCCAAGAGGGCGCACCCGGCTTCGTGGTGAACGAGCGGCCTATCCTGTACGGCGCCAGCCCGCAGGTCCAGGGCTTCCGGCCGGACATTCGCCAGCATACCCACTTCGCCACGGTCTGGATGACGAGATAAAGGGCTGCACGTATGTGATGCTCGCCTCAAGGACTCGGCGGTGCGCAGGTTGTACCGTCAGAACTCCCAGCCGTCGGTGGCGCGGTCATCGTGTGTATCCGCGTCGCCGCCGAGGTCACTGAGGCTCGACTCGGCATCTGTCCAGCGGCCGCCGCTGCCCTGGAGGTCGAAGATGATGCCCATCGAGTGCATGAGGTGATGCTGGCACTCGCGCCCACCGGAAGCTGATCCACGACGCAGCTGATCATGTCCGCGTGCGTCGACCTCCATGACGCAGCCTGGATCAGTTGCCGCGGATGCGTCGAGTGGGCACACAGCCAGCCGCTCGGCGCCACCGACGGCTGTGGTGTGCATTACGCCGCGAGCGTGACGTGCGTCACGCCGCGCCATGGCGCTCCGAGACCGTCCGTCAACTCGAACATCACAGCCGGTATTAAGAACCCGAGGCCCGGCGTGACGTGCCAGTTCGACACGCGCGCCGGGCCCCCGCCACGTCAAATGGCGGCTGACTAGCAGCCCTTGAGCACCGCCGACCAGAACACTGGCTGCGGGCCGCTGGCGATAGAAAAGCCCTTGATGCGCAGCTTCCAGGTGCCGGTGCTGAGCGGACCGGTAGCCCGCGCACGCTCGAACACGCTCATGGCCGAGAAGCCGAGACCCTTCTGGGCGCCGAACGGGTCGATCAGGTGCAGATCAACGTCGTCGTGGCTCTCGCTCACACGCTCGGGCCACCAGATCGCTGCCTCGAGGCCGTTGCTATGCAGCGCGTCGACGGTCAGCGGGATGTCGACAGTCGAGCCGGTGCTATTGACGTTGACCTTGCCGAAGAAGTGGATGCCGCAGGTGGGCATCTTCAGGTCGCCCGCGCCTTCCTCGTTGTCGTACGGCCACACGTGCTGCCCCGACAGGATCATGCGAGCGTAGACATGGCCTGGCTCGATGACACTGCTCGAGCCGCGCAGGAAGTTGCGCGTCAGCGCGCCCGCGGCCGCGGCGTACGGAGTCGCGCCGCTGGTGCCCGTGAAGATTTGTTGCGCGGTGGCCGAGGCGTTGCTGGCCGTCTCAGTCAGGCTGGGCGTCTGGATGTCGGGCTTGAATCGGCCATCAGTGGCCGGACCGCGGCCCTGGCTGGCCAGGGTGGTCAGCGTTTCGACGCCGAAACCGCCGACGCCGATCACCTTGTGCGCGATCGCCGGCGAGCGCACAGTACTCGCGCCAGGCCCGAAGTTGCCGTTGGCGGAGATGACGACGGCGCCCGCATCGAAGGCGTTGTCAGCCGCGGTCGCGATCGTGCCGTTCTCGGACTCGCTGGCCTGGAGTTCACCGATGAAGACACGGTCGAACGCGAGGATGCCTGCCTGGAAGCCGCGCACCGTGGCAGCGCTGTCGAGCCCGGCGCAGGAGTAGACCTTCCAACTGTCGAGGGTGATCGCGGTCGCGCCGCGGAAGTCGAAGCCCTGATTGCTGTTACCGGTGAAGATGCTGGCCGTCGCAGTCCCGTGGTTCCAGCAGTTGTCGTCGGTGTTGAACCCCGGCGCGGCCGTGTTGTTGCACGTCGTGCCACCATTGACGCAGTCGCGCAGGAAGTCGATGTGGTCGCCGCCGGACGCCGCGAACGTGGTGTGGCTGGTGCGCACGCCCGTGTCGAGCAACCCGACAAAGCCGCCGGTCATGCTCGGCAGGTTGAAGTACGGGTCGGACACGACGCGGCCGCGCCCGTCAGAGACGTCATTGTTCGGGTTGGCGTCAGCCGGCGGCTTCTCGCCGGCGCTCTGCAGTTGGATGTACTGCACCTGGTCGTACTGCAACAGGTCCTTGACCGCGCGCAGCGGCATTTGCGCCGAAAAGGCATTGACCAGCCAGTACTGCTCGGTAACGTCCAGTTTGATGCTCTCTTGCAAGCGCGCCAGCAGCGGCGCTTGCGACTTCTGGCGGAGGCTCAGTAGATCGGCGGCGAGGCGGTCCTGCTGCGCGGACAAATCCTTGGCAATCGACGATTCACGAGTCTCGCCGTAGGGCAGATCCGGGAAGCGCGGAATCGTGGTGTCTTCCTTCAGCCCGATGAGCACGGTGATGATCGAGTCAGGATCGCCGCTGGCCAGCAAAGCCTCGAGCTCCGGCTGCAAGCGGCTCGGGTCCTTGGGCGTGATCAGATCCTTCTTAATGGTCTTGTCGGGCTCGCTGGTGTAGAAACCACGCTCCGGAATGGTTGCCGTAGCCAGCTTGCCGAGATTGCCCTCTTTGTCCATCTCGATCGAATAGATGACGTTCGAGGGGTCTCCCTCGCCGGGCACCGACTGTGCCGCGACCGGCCCGGCCGCGTTGATGAGAATGCTCGCCGACGCGAGCACACTGAGAACTGCCGCTCCCCTGAGACGCACGTGTATACCCCTTTGTGCACGGTGTGGTGAAGGCGCAGCTTGAGGCTGGGGAGCGTTTCTGACAGTGAACCAGCCCACACTCGCGGCGTGCGACGCATCACATCCGAATTTGCCGCGCGAGCGCGTTAGGGTGGCAAGACCAGCGTGGCCGCCTTGGGCGCGTCCACGACCTCTGGCCGAGCGATGGATCGTCAGCCAATCCCGCCAGGAACGGGTGTTCCGAACGGGCTGACAGCCGAGAGAGCGTTCCACACGGACCCCTCTGCTAATATTCAACCGAATGGTTGATGTTTTGGCCCTGGACAGCGTCTATGGCGCGCTCGCCGATAGCTCGCGCCGCACCATCGTGTGGCGCCTCGCGGCCGAGGGCGAGCTCAAGGTGACCGACGTCGCGCGGCCATTCGACATGTCACTCAATGCCGTCTCGAAGCACATCAAGGTGCTCGAGCAAGCAGGGCTGGTGCGTCGGCGTGTTCGCGGCCGCGACCATTGGCTGTCGCTCCGCTCGGAACCGCTGGCCGCGGCGCACGCATGGATCGGCCTCTATCAGCAGTTCTGGGAGAGCCGCATCGACGCGTTGGAGCAGTACCTCGGTGACCGCGAGCCTGATGTCAGCTAGTCCGCTGCGCGCGCATGTCAAGCGCGTCGTGCGTGCTCCGGCCGCCGCCATCTTCGACGCCTGGACCGATCCGGCGGCCATGGCGCGGTGGATGACACCAACTGGGACAGCCGCCGCCGAGGTCGACCTGCGCGTGGGCGGGCGCTTCCGACTCGTGATGGCGGACGAGCATCTGCGCATCGAGCACACGGGTGAATACCGGGTTATCCAGCCGCCCGAGCTGCTCGTGTTCACCTGGCGCTCCGAATTCACGGGTATGCGCGACACACTAGTGACCGTGCGGCTGACCGAACGCCGCTCGCACGAGACGGAGGTCGAGGTCACCCATGAGCTGGCAACTGACCAGGAGGCGAGCTCGCACGCGGGTGGCTGGAGTCAGCTGCTAGGCCGCCTGCAAGCGTACGTGGAGGGCACATGAAGGTCGACGTGACCACTGACATTGAGATCGACCGCCCGCGCGCCGAGGTTGCCGCGTTCGCGGCGGACCCGGACAACGCCACGACCTGGTATCGGAATATCAAGGCCGTGCGGTGGGAAACGCCGAAACCGGTCCGGGTCGGCTCCCGGATGGCGTTCGAAGCGCGCTTCCTCGGCCGGAGGCTGGCCTACACGTACGAAGTGCGTGAGCTGGAGCCAGGCGCTCGACTGGTCATGAGCACTGACGAGGGTCCGTTCCCGATGGAGACCACCTACACCTGGCACGACACACCAACTGGAGGCACGCATATGACGTTGCGCAACCGTGGCGAGCCATCCGGGTTTGCCAGTCTTGCCGCACCACTCATGTCAGCGCAGATGCGTAAGTCCACCGGCCGTGACCTCAAGCTGCTCAAGTCGCTCTTGGAGACACGCCCCTCCGAGTAGCCAGGCTGGACGACAATCGCGCCCCACGCCGCGGGATCAAGGCGGGCCCAGCACGACGCGACCAACAGATCATGGCCGCGTGCGCACGCAAGCGAAAGCTGTTGTCGATTCTTGGCATGGTCCATTCGTTATGACGGTGCACCGCGGTGTGGACGACGTTGCGGCGCATTCCGGCCGCGGCCAAGCGCCGCAAGCGCGGCTAGCCAACCCTAGTTCCAGTCGGGCCCGGGGTCGCCACCGGTGGCCACGACGGCCAACCTTTCGACATAGTGCCGCCAGCCAATGGCGTGCTGTTCGCGCGACACGTCCGTCGGCAGGCGATCGTGGCGCAGCCGCACGATAGTTCCGTCGCCGTCGGCGTGGAGTGTGATCTCGACGGTGCTCGAACCCGGCGGCAGCTCGGTGCTGCCTTCGAAACCCCAGGTGAACACCACACGGTGCGGTGGCTCGACGGCGACGTACTCGCCGTGCACCCGATCGCCGCTCGGCATGAGCACGCGATACAGCCCACCAGGCCGCGCGTCGAGCTCGGCGGTCGTGCCCTTCCAGTGACGGTACAGCTCGGGATCGACGAAATAGGCGAAGACGACCTCCGGCGGTGCGCCGATGCGCGTCTGCACCTCGATGGGCTGGTCGATCATGGTGAGCGCTCGCGCTGATCGCGTTCGACGATGTCGCGCAGATGATCGAGGTCGGCGGCCCACATGGCGCGCAGGACCGGCTCGAGCGGACCGACGGCGTCGTGGTTGGCCTGGTAGAGGCGGAAGTGGCCGGCCTTGCGCTGGCTGAGGAGCCCCGCGTCACACAGCACGCGCAGGTTCTGCGAGACGGCCGGCCAGCTGATATCGGCGAACTGGGCGGCGATATCGCCGGCGGCGAGCTCGCGATCCCAGACGAGGCGCAGGATGGCGCGCCGGCGCGGCGAGGCGACGGCGTCGAGCAGGGCCTGCAATTGAAGCTCCGGCTTAAATATACTTGACAATGGACTTAAGGCACAGCTTAAATAAGGCATGAGCCGCGACATCCTGCACGCCGTCGAGATCCGTGCCGAGCCCATGACCCTGTTCGACGCCATCGCCACCCAGCCTGGCCAGACCGCCTTCTGGACCACCGACGCCGTCGTCGAGCCAACCGTTGGCTCGCTGGCCACCTTCGGCTTTCCAGGCACCGCCGAGCGGATGAAGATGCGCATCGAACGCCTCGAACCCGGTCGGACCGTCGAGTGGGCGTGCCAGGGCGACTACCCCGGTTGGGCCGGCACCCGCCTCACCTGGGAGCTCCTCCCCGCGCCGAACCCCGGCGAAACCACACTGTTCTTCCGCCACGCTGGCTTCGGCGACGACTACGGGGACGCGCAATACGCGCACGTGAACTGGGTCTGGGGGCAGATCGTCGGGCGACTCAAAGCCTACGCCGAAACGGGGCAGCCCCAGCCGTTCTTCGCCGCCGTGACCGCCTGACCGGCGGTTTCCGTCGCGCTCACGTCGGCAATCCGAATCGGGCTGCTGGCGTGCTCGCGGCGGTACTCGTCCGGCGACTGACCGAACGCGCGCTTGAACGCCTTCGCGCAAGAGTCCAGCGCCGCTCGGGCTGACTTGCAAGAGCTCGACCGCCTATCCGACCGCCGGATCGCTGAACGCTCGGCGCGCAGCAAACCCGCCGCCTCGGCGCCCTCCAGATAGGGGCGCAGGACCTGTGTCAGGAACACATCGGCGAGCTTGGCGAGGACCGCGCCGCTGCCGACCCTCCCCATCGGCCTCCGCGCTGAGCAGCTCGAAGACCGGCTCCATCCAGCGGTGCACTCCGCTCGTGGTGGCGTCGAGGCGAAGCATGCCCGGCAGCAGTGCCAACAGATGCCGCGGCAGCGACTCCGAGCGGACGAACCCCCTCCGCACAGCAGGCGCATCCGTGGGCCACCGCCGAGGGGTCGAAGACCGCTGGCCCGGCCACTGGCTTGTGCCACCCATCAGTGCATTACCGGAACAGCAATTGCTTGCCGACGAGCTGAACGCACACATCCGCGCAGCGCTTGCTCAACTGCCTCCAGCACAGCGGGAGGTCGTCACCCTGCGCGACATCGAAGGCCTCGGAGCCGATGAGGTCTGTCAGCTGCTAGAGCTGAGCGATGCAAACCAGCGCGTGCTCCTTCACCGTGGGCGCTCGAAAGTACGCGCGGCGCTCGAGGAGTATCTCGCCGCGCGTACGGCTTCCTCCTAGCGACTACCCACGGCGACTGGCTCGTGCGCTGGC
>DASXRR010000098.1:0-36922 GCA_036506475.1 Chloroflexota bacterium | reverse complement strand
CCACATGGAGCCGTCCGGGTGCCCGGGGGGCCATGCGGGGGCGAAAGCCTTCGGGTGGCGGGCGGGCCATGCGCCATGCGGGCCGGCAGCGTCCGGGTGGCCGGCGGGCCATGCGGGCCAGCAGCGTCCGGGTGGCCGGCGGGCCATGCGCGATGCGGGCCGGCAGCGTCCGGCTTGCTAGAGGGTCACGCCATGCGGGCCGGCAGCGTCCGGGTGGCCGGCGGGCCATGCGGGGGCGAAAGCCTTCGAGTGGCCGGCGGGCCAGCGCCATGCGGGCCGGCAGCGTCCAGCTTGCTAGAGGGTCAGCGCGATGCGGGCCGGTTGCGTCCGGGTGGCCGGCGGGCCATGCGGGCCGGCAGCGTCCGGGTGGCCGGCGGGCCATGCGGGGGCGAAAGCCTTCGGGTGGCCGGCGGGCCATGCGGGGGCGAGAGCCTTCGGGTGGCCGGCGGGCATGCGCGCGGAACCGTCCCATGCCGAACGCCCGCCGCCAGGCGGAACCTACGGAGTCCTACGCTAGACTGAGTCCAGAATGGTCAAGGGCCTGATCCGTTTCGCGGCGATCTGGGCGATCTCGCTGTTTCTGACGCCGTATTTGAATCGGTGGCTGCTGCAGCTGGCATCCAGGGCGCCTAAGAATAGTTTTCTGGAGGATACGCTGAGAGAGCTGAGCGATCAGTACTCGGCGACCATCATTCGGTCTTTTGGCGAGACGCTCGGCGAGCTGGTGCTGGGCTCGAGGAAGCAGTAGGCCGGCGCAGCCCGTCCAGGACCAGGTCGGCGAAGCGCGCGCCAATCTCGCGCGCACTCAACCGCCCTGAGGGCGAGTACCACTGGCAGAGCCAGTTGCACATGCCCAACACGCCCAGCGTGGCGATACGCACGTCAGTCGCCGCGAACTCGCCAGCCGCAACGCCGCGACTGATAATGTCGGACACCAGGGTGGCGTAGCGATCGCGCTGCTTGCGAACCGTCGACAATGAATCGCCGGCGAGGGCGCGCCATTCGTGCAGGAATACCGTCAATGCGTCGAGGTTGTCCGCCACTGCCGCGACATGCGCTTCGACAACTAGACGGAGTTGGGTGCTGGGACCTGAACTGGGGTCGGCGGCGATGCGTTCAACGTCAGCCAACAAAGCGCCCATGCCACGCTCGAAGACGCGTGCCAGGAGCTCCTCTTTACCGTCTATATAGTGATACAGACTGCCCTTGTAGAGGCCAACGGCGGCGGCGATGTCCTGCATCGAGGTCGCGTGATAGCCCTTCTCTCGAAACAGCCGCAGCGCCGCCGAGTACACTTCTTCGCCGCGGTCGCGCGGCGCGCTCGTCAGGCCGTTTCGGCGCGCCACTGTTCGATTGCCTGGAGCGCGTCGCGATCGCCGCTCATGATCCGCCGTGCATTCAAAGCGCAGACGTCAGCGGTGCGCCGTGCAAAGCGCTCGGCCAAGGACGTGCGCTCGGGCCAGCGCTGCGCCTGCATCGCCAATAACCGAGTGATGTGCAGGTGGGCCAGCATCTGCGTCAGCCGCTCTGCCGAGAGCAACACATAGCTCAACTCGTCTTCGCGCAGCACCACGGTGCCGCGCACCACACCGGCAAGCCGGCGCGGCCCAAGCTGGCGGCCCAGGTCGACCATCAGCCAACCGAGGCTGGCGCTAAATGAGCGCAAAGAGCCGCGATATGACCGACCAAGCGACCCGCCAATGTGCGCCCGGGCAAGGGAATCACTATGGCCGCCGGGCGCCAACAGGCCAAGCGGATGCCGCATGACCGCTTTGAGCAAGTCTTTGGTGGCCATCAGCGCCTGGATCTGGCTCGTGCCCTCGTAGATTGGCAGGATCAGGCTGTCGCGCAGGAATCGCTCGACGTCGTAGTCCTTGACCACGCCGTAGCCACCGAAGACCTGCATGCCCGTGCGCGCGACCCGGATGGCTTCCTCGGAACCGTAGTACTTGACCAGCGGCGTGAGCTCACGCAGGTAGCGGCTGAGTCGCCGCTGGCGCGCCTCGAGCGTGGGCCGCTCAGGATCGAACTCGGACAGGCTGTGCAGCCGCCGGTCGATGCCCTGAACCAGGTCGTAGGCTACCGCCGCCTCCATCCACAGCGCGCGCAACCCGGCGACCGTGGTGTGCATGTCGAGCACCATCTCGGCAACCAGCGGATGCTCGCGGATGGGCTTGCCCATCTGAACGCGCTGCGCGGCGTAGTCGCGCGCTGCTACCAGCGACGCCTGGGCCACGCCACACGCCTGGATGCCGACGGCGATGCGCGCCTCGTTCATGAACGTGGTGATCTGGCGCCAACCATCGCCCGGCTTACCCATGATCTCGGCGTGGCTATCGTCGAAGGACAGCGCACACGTCGGCGAGCCGTTGATGCAGACTTTTTCCTCGGCGCGCTCGATGGCGAAGTTCTCACGCTCGCCCGCTTCGGGGTCGGGTATGCAGCGTGGCACCACAAATAGCGCCAAACCATCCAGACCGCGCGAGCCGGGCACGGCCCGAGCCAGCAATACGCCGACCTGGCCATTGCCGCTCGAGATGAATTGCTTGCGACCGTTGATGCGCCATGTCCCGTCAGCCTGGCGCACGGCGCTCGTGCTCACATTGCCCACGTCCGAGCCCGCTTCCGGCTCGGTCATGGCCACCCAGCCACACAGCTCGCCGCTCGCCAACCGCGGCACCCAGCGCTGCTTCTGCGCATCCGTGCCAAAGCGCATGATCATCGCGGCCGGACTGGTGTAGAAGGCGTACTGGACCATCGTCGACGCGTCTGCGCGGGCGAGCATCTCGAATACCGCCGCCTGAACGGAAAAGGGCATGCCCTCGCCGCCGTACTCGCGCGGAATGCCCAGGCCGATGAGGCCCAGCTCAGCCAGGCCGCGCAGGTTTTCCGCCATTGGCGGTGAGACTTTGATGTCGCCCTTGTGCGGTGTGCCCAGCCGATCTACTTCGGCCGCGCGCGCCGAGACCTGCTTGCCGACGTAGTCGCCGGCCATGCCCAGCACATCACGCCAGGTCGCGGCCGTGTCAGCTGACTGCGTCGCATCGTCTGGCTCAGCAAACAGCGGCACCAACCGATCCCAGTCGATGACGCGGTCGTAGTAGAAGGTCAGATCGGCATTGGCGGCGTAGTAGTTCTCAGCGCGCATGCAAGTTACCTCGGGAAGAACGGTTCACCCGTCAGGAGCCGGTCGGCAGGGGTGTAACGCGGACCGTGCTGGTCGGCCAGGCGGTGCAGCTTGGCAGTCAGTGTTGGTGCGCCCAGCGCATCGGCATAGTGGAACGGTCCACCGCGGAACGGCGGAAAGCCGAGGCCGAGCACGGCCCCGAGGTCACCGTCGGTTGGCGACTGCAGGACGCCCTCCTCCAGGCACCGAATTGCCTCGTTGACGAACAAGAGCACCAGGCGGTCCTGAATGTCCTCGACGGCGAAGGCTCGCCGCGCTGTGGCCGGCGCAATCACTTTGGGATTCACCTGCCGTTTAGGTTGGGGCAGTGGCTTCGGCAATCGGCTGCCTTTCGGCCAGACGTAGAAGCCCGTGCCGCTGGCCTTCCCGGTCTGGCCCGCCGCGACCAGCATCGGTACCACGGTGCTTGTCGGGAAGCGATCGCCGAATGCCGTCGCGACGGTTTCGCCGACGTGCTGCGCAACGACTAGGCCGACTTCGTCGAAGAGCACGAATGGGCCAACCGGGAAGCCGAACTCGGTCATCGCCCGGTCGACGTCCTCGACCAGGGCGCCCTCGCCGAGCAGCAGCGCCGCTTCGTTCATCATCACACCGAGCACACGCGACGTGTAAAAGCCGGGCGCGTCGGCCACCACGATGACGGTCTTGCCCATCTTGACCCCCAGGCTGACCGCCGTCGCCACGGCCTCTTCACTCGCCGCCGCCGCTTTGACTACCTCTAACAGCGGCATCCGTTCGGCAGGCGAGAAGAAGTGCATACCGACGATGCGCTCGGCGTGCTTCGCCTGGCTGGCAATGTCATGAATGGGCAGTGCTGAGGTGTTCGACCCAATCACCGCGTTATCGGGCAGCACCGCCTCCAATTCGGCGATCACCTGTCGTTTGATGGCGACGTCTTCGAAGACGGCTTCGATTACGAGGTCGGCGGTGGCGAAGCCGGTGTAATCGGTCGTGCCCGAAACGCGTTGCACAGCGTCGCGGCCTTCCGTGGACGTGAACCGCCGCCTGGCAACGCCGCCCTCGACCATGCGCCGAATCCCGGCCAGGCCCTTGGCCACGGCCTCGGGTTTCGTGTCGCGCACGCGTACGGGAAGGCCGGCCACGGCGCCCACTTCGGCGATCGCGGCGCCCATGAACCCGGCGCCGACCACGGCCATGCGCTCCACAGGACGGGACAGCCGCGTAGCCAGCCGCTTCTGGTGCTGGGTCGCCATGAACAGCCAGATCAGGTTGCGGGTTGTCTCCGTCTGTGCCAGTTCGCCAAGCGCGCGTGCCTCGGCCTCCAACCCGGCCACGACGCCCTGCTCGAGCCCGATCTCGACGGCCTCGAGGGCTTTGAGGGGTGCCGGATACTGGCCATGCGTTCTGGCCAGCACGGATGCACGCGCCTGGCGATACATCAACTGGCGGCCGACGGGCGTCTGCTCCGCCAGATCGGTTGCCGCCTGCATCGTCGGCCCGAGTCGGAGCGGTCGCTGGAGCGGCCGCTTGGGCTTCTTGGCCCAGGCCTGGGCGGCCTGATCGAGCACCCGCGGATGGACCACCTCGTCGAGGAGTCCCGCGCGCCGCGCGCGACGGGCGTTCAGCCGACGACCACTGAGAATCAGGTCCAAAGCGCGCTCGAGTCCGACCAGGCGCGGCAGGCGCTGCGTCCCGCCGCCCGCGGGCAAGATGCCCAGGTTCACCTCAGGCTGACCGAGCGATACGCTCGGCGCGTCGGCCGCTACGCGGAAGTCGCACGCCAACGCCAGCTCGAGCCCACCTCCGAGGGCCGGGCCACCAATCGCGGCAACGGTTGTGCATGGCAGCCAGGCCAGCTCGTCGCACACCGCCTGGAAACGGCGACTGGCATGCTCGACGTCAACTGCCGTCGGCGCCTGGCTCATCATCTTCAAGTCGGCGCCCGCGACGAACTGGCCGGGCTTGGCACTCGCGACGATCAGGCCGCGCATGTCCGAGTGCGCGCGCGCTGCTCGTACCGCGGCGCCGAGCGCCTCGACCAGGTCGAGGTTGATGGCGTTGATCTCGTCGTCGGGCCGATCGATGACGATGCGCCCGATGCCGTCGTGTTCGGGCGCCTCGAACGTGGCACCGAGAGTCACACGCGCTCCAACACAATCGCCGCGCCGACGCCGCCCGCGGCGCACACCGAGACCAGGCCATACTGCGCCGACTGGCGGTGCAGCTCATTGGCCAGCGTGGTGACGCAGCGTGCGCCCGTGGCTCCGAACGGATGACCCAGGGCGATCGAGCCGCCGCGCAAGTTGATCCGGTCCGGGTCCAGCCGTCCCACTGCCGCCGCGCGGCCAAGCTCCTGCTCGGCAAAGGTCTTTGATTCGAGCTTCTGCAAGGTGGACAGCACCTGCGCCGCGAACGCCTCGTGCATCTCCACGACGTCGATGTCGCTCAGCTGCAGGCCTGCTCGATCGAGCGCCTTCGGGATGGCGTACGCAGGCCCGATCAGCAGCTCATCGGCCGGGTCGACGGCGGAGTATGCGTACGACTTGACCAGTGCCTTGGGCACCAGGCCGAGCGACTTTGCCTTCGCGACAGACATCAACAGGACGCTCGCCGCGCCGTCGGTGAGCGGGCTCGAATTGCCCGCGGTGACCGTGCCGTAGTTGCGATCGAACACCGGCCTGAGCGCCGACAGCTTCTCGAGCGAGGTGTCGCGGCGGACGTGGTTGTCTCTGGTGACCGCCCGCCCACCGTTGTTGGCGACGTAGACCGGCGTCACTTCTTCGGCCAGACGGCCATCATCCCACGCCGCGGCGGCCTTGCGATGCGAGGCGAGCGTCCAAGCATCCTGGTCCTCGCGCTTGATGCCGTTCTTCTTGGCCATCAGCTCCGCGGACTGACCCATGCTCAGGCCGGTCGAGGTCTCGGTGATGCTCGGTGCTACGGGCGGTAAATCGGCCAGGCTCAGTCCACGCAGGCTGCCGAGCTTGCCGCCGACCGATTTGGCCTGACTCGCGCCGACCAACGCGCGGGCGAGCGGCGGACTCAAATTGATCGGCACGTTCGACAGCATCTCCACGCCGCCTGCGATGACCACGTCGGCGTAGCCGCGCTCGATCAGATTGGTGGCGTCGGTGATCGCCTGGCAGGCCGAGGCGCAGGCCAGGGTGACCGTATCGGCCGGTGTCGATCGGGGCAGTCGCGCCGCCAGCACCAGCTCGCGCGCCAGATTCGAATAGTGCACCGGCCGCATGACATTGCCATAGATGACGTGGTCGACGTGGGATGGATCGAGCGCACAGCGCTGTAAGAGCTCGACAGTGACGGCACGCGCCAGGTCGAGCACGTCGAGCTGGGCGAAGTCGGTGCCGGCGCGCACGAAGGGAGTGCGGAAGCCGCCGACGATAGCGGCACGTGGTGGGCTGCTCTTGGCGCGGGCCATAGTTGTCCTCAGGAATCAAACGAACGTTTGGTGCGGATCAGGGTAGCACATGCGCCCTCAGTACTTAAGGGTCCCCTCAGCCCGATCGGCGCGGTCGATCCTTGGTGGGCGGGCCGGCGCGCACTAGTATCCGCCCGCACTATTTCCAAAGTGAGGTTTGTTTACATCTATGAGTCTTTCCACACTGCACGATGCGGTTCGCGCCATGGTTCGCACTGGTTCCAAGCCGGCCGCTCGCAAGTCCGCCAAGCAGCTGTCCAAGCTCGAGCGCCAGGCCCTGTATGCCATGGAGCGCCGCATGCTGGACGCCACCATGAGCCGTTCGGGAAGCGCAGTCGACCCGAACGCGATGTGGATGTAAGCGCACCCGCTTACGACACAGGAACCACCACCAATGACAGCGCAGCTTCGCCTCGTCCCGTCCTACGTCCGCTCCATCATCGAGACCTCGGCCAATACGCCGGAGTTCACCAGCTTTCTGCTCGAGCTGCTCGCGCAGCCAGGTCGAGCATTAGCTGGCCAAACCGCGGCCTGGCCGCGTCTGGTCTTCGAGACGGCGCGGGCACTCGGCGGTGATCCCGAAGCTGCGCTCGTCGCGGCGGCGGCGGTCGATCTGGCCGCGTCCGCAATCGACGTCGTGGACGAGCTGATCGACGACGATTGGCAGGGCACCCCTGCCAATCGCGTGCGGGCTCAGAATGCCGCTCTGGCACTGAGCTTTGCCGCCCAATCGTGCGTGACCAACCTGGTGCCAATTGTCGGCGCTGAGCGCGCGGCGCGCATCGGTCAACTGCTGGCGCACGGCAGTAGCGCCTGCTGCGATGGCCAGGATCTCGATCTGCGCCTGGAAAGCACCAGCGACGTAACCGAGGACCTCGCGCACGACATGACCGCCCGCAAGTCGGGCTCACTGGTCGCCATGGCCTGCCGCGTAGGCGCCGCGGTCGCAACCTCGGATCCACGGGTCATCGATGCCGCGGGTGCATTCGGTACGCAGTTTGGCCTGGTGGCGCAGCTGCGCAACGACCTCGCCGGCGTGAGCACCGATCCGGCGCGGCGCAAGGGCGACCTGCGCCGCCACAAGAAGACATTGCCGGTCGCATTCGCGTTGCGCTGCGCGGCCGAGGACGGCGACGACCAGGTCAGCGCCTGGTATGCACCGTCCGCCCGGCACACGGCCGAACAAGAGCAAGCGCTGGCGTTGCGCTTTCTCGAGCTCGGCGCCCACCAGTTCACCTGGGCGGTCGCCGACGTGCATCGACGCACCGCGCACGCTGCGTTGGCCACACTCGCCGAGCTCTCGGGACGAACCGAGGTGACGCGGCTGAAGCGCCTGATGCCGTCGCTCGGCCAGCGCGAGCTGAGGGCCGCCTGATGGTGCGACGGTTGTTCGGTCGCACGACCGCGACGCGCTGGCTAATCGCCGCGGGCGTCTTGCTCGTACTGGTCGTACTCAGCCAGCTCGTGAACTATCAAATGCAACAGCCGCGTTGGCTGGGGATGCACGCCACACGCCACGAGGACGAGCTCGTGATCAGCTGGGTCCAACCCGGCAGCTGGGCCTGGGATTCGGGCGTCCGAGTGGGCGATGTCCTACGCGCTGTCGACAACCGCGCGATTGAGCCCGCCGACGAACCGGCACTGGTCGATAGTGCCGACAGCGTCGTGCTCGAGAAGGCTGACGGCACACAGCTCGAGGTCTCGTCGGACATGTGGCCCGAGTACATGGTCCGCGACAACACGGTCATCTACACCGTCACAGCGGCGCTATTCGTGGGCCTCAGCTGCGTGGTGTTCGTGCTGGCCGCCGATCTGGTCGCGGCCAGCCTGCTGCTCGCGCTCTCAGTAGCCGTTGCCTCGATGTTCGAGGCGACCTTTGCCCAGCCGTCGGGCGTGGCGTGGTCGTTCACGCTCGTGGTCCTGGCGGTCATCGTGCTGGGGGCCAGCACACTGTTGTTCTTCCTCGCGTTTCCCATTGGTCGCCTGGGGTCGCGCTGGGGCCGTTGGACGATGCGCATCTGCATCGCCATCAACGCACTGCTTGTCATGGTCACGCTGTGGGTAGAGACATTCGACTCATCCACCTACACGTTGCTCAAGCCAGTGACCTTCCTGGTCGTGACGATCGAGCTCCTGGCCGCGATCGCGCTCGTGGTGATTGCTCTCGTGCGCTGGTCACCCGAGCGGCGGTCCGCGCGCCGTGCGCTGGGCATCGTGGCCATCGGCGCGACGGCCGCGCTGGCGCCGCTGTGTGTCCTGTCACTCGCGCCGTACGTGTTGGGCGGCAGTTACATTGTGCCCGCCTACACCACGATCATCTCGATCGGCCTGCTGCCGGTGAGTCTGGGCATCGCCATCCTGAGCCGTCAGTTTCTGGGCATCGAGCGCCTGCTGCGGCGCGGCCTGGTCGGTCTGCTGCTGTGGCTGGGGCTGGTCGTGCTGTACGCGGCCGGACTGCAGGCGCTCACGAATCAGCTGCCGGACCAGATGCGTGCGATGGGTGGAACGGCATATATGGCGTTCGCCGTGACGTCGTTCCCGCTGCTGCAGGGGCGCGTACGGCGGACTGTCGAGCGACTGCTCTTCCGCGATGTGTACGACTACCGAGCAACCATGCAGCGCGTGGGCAACGAAATCGTGCACATGAGCGGTGTCGATGCAATCGCCGAAAGCGCACTCTCGGAGCTCGGCGCAACGCTTGACCTGACCTGGGCCGGCATCCTGTTGCGCGCTTCGGGCGCGCCGACGGTCCAGCGCTTCACGTGGGGCGCCGCGCCGGCCGAGCTCGACGACGCAGGCGGCTATATGACGCCGCTGGTCGCCGAAGGTGCGCGCGTCGGCGTGCTCATCGTCGGGCCAAAGCGGCACGACGTGGAGCTGCTGGCCGAAGACGAAGCGCTGATCGGGAGCATGGCGCCGGTCATCGCGACCGCGCTCGACCACGCGTTGCTGGTGTGTCGCCTCGAGGCGCAGGTCATCGCGCTCGAGAGCCGCGAGCGCGACCTCGAGAATCTGAGCGCGCGCTTGATGTGCGTGCAAGAAGAGGAGCGGCGACGGCTCGCATTCGAGCTGCATGACGATCCGCTGCAACGCGCGGTGCTGTTGAAGCGCAAGCTGGCCGACCTCGAGCGCGCAAGCGCGGACATGGCTCCGTGGCGCGAAGCCGCCGAGGACATCGTCGTTGCCCTGCGCGCCATCTGCAGCGGCTTGCGCCCGCCCATGCTGGACGATCTTGGGCTACCGGCCGCGGCCGAGTGGCTCGTCGGCAACCAGCGCGGGCGGTCCGAGTTGGAGATCTCGCTCGAAGTGAGCACGTTCGACGGCGAGCCGTTCGGTCGACTCGAACCAGAGCTCGAGCTCGCCCTGTACCGCGTGGCCCAGGAAGCGCTCAACAATACGCTCAAGCATGCCAACGCCACGCGCGCCGGAATCTGGCTGACGCGTGACGCCGCGGTGATTCGCTTGCGCGTCGCCGACGACGGTCAGGGCCTGTCGGCAAGCTCGAACGAGGCCTCGCCGACGAGTCTCGGACTGCTCGGCATGCGCGAGCGCTTGGCCCGCTGGGACGCCGAAGTAGCTGTGGGCGATGCCATCGCCGGCGGAGTCGAAGTCTCGACGAAGGTGCAGATCGTGGCCGCGGACGGCGGCAGCGTCCGCCGCGCCGACCTGGCCGCCGCCGCCTGAACGCGCTGCTCGCGCGGCGCCGACCTGCAACAGGCTAGGGTCCTGGCGGTGGCTCGTAGTTATCGCGTGTGACGGCTTGCTTGACCGGGGGCGCCTCAGGTTCGGGCGGCGCCGCGGTTTGAGGTGCCGAGGAGACAGGGCCCGCGCTCGTGATTCGTGGCACGGCGGGCTGTGCCACCGGAGCCGGCCGCCCATCGAGCACGGCGAGCTCGACGGCTGCTTCGGCTCGGTCCGGTTGCAATTGGACTGCGCCCTGGAAGCTCGCCCGCGCCGCGCTGAGCTGGTCCGAGGCTTTCTGCTCGCGCCCGTATTCGACGAGTGCCACGTACAGCTTGTCCGTCGCCGCCGCGTTGCCCGGGTAGCGCTGCACGAACGCCTGCGTCAGCGCGATCGCACCTGGCCAATCGTTACCCCATAGGGCGTCGAGCTGTTCTTCGACCCCCGCCCACTCCGCGGCCGGATCTTGCGCCACGGTCGGTACCGCGTTGGGCCGCGCCGGCGCCAGCGAGAACGGCGTCTGAGTCGCCCTCGGCCGCACCGTTGGTGCCGCGTCGCGCCCGACGACGGGCGTGTTCACCGACAGGGAACCGATGACGAGCGGTCCACCCAAGGGCGCGAGCGTCGGACTCACCGCCTGGACGTTTGCCGTCGGCGCGACCGTCGCGGCCGTGCCGAGGCGTGGCGCGCTGGTCGGCACCACCGTGGGCTGTAGCTGCGGAACCGGGGCGGGCGCGGCCACTGGCGCCGACTGCGGCCGGACGAGCCACACACCGATCCCGGCCACAATCAGCAGCGCGAAGAGTCCGCCCGCGATCAAGACGAGTCGCGAGCGGTCCGCGGGCGGCGCCGCGGCCGGCGCCTGCCACGGCGCGGGTTCAGCTACTCGAGACGCGCTGCGCGGGCTGGGTGCGCTGGCCACGCTCGGTTCGACTGTCGGCGAGCCGGCCGAGAAGACCAGCCAGGCTCCGTCCCACACGCCCGCGTCGGACAGCGACTCGCGGTCAGTGAGCACGTGGCCGCCCGGTTCGACTCGGATGCGCAGCCCGTCGGCACCCGGCCATCCCAAGGCGCTGGCGACGAGTCGGCTTACGTCGCGGGCGGGCATCCCCGCTGGCAAGGCGAGCTCGTGGCCAGCCGCGTCGTCCTCACGTCGGACCGTTACGAGCACCCGCTGCAGCACCGCGACACTGTACTTTCCGCCTCGCGTCTGCACAATGTGTCAGGCATGTTCCCATCGAAGTTGACAGCACTTGTCGTGGCCCTCGTGGTCGGCGCCGTTTTCACGTCCGCGGCCAGCGGGAGTGCGCGTGGCCAGGACGAGTGCAACGTCGAGGACCTGGAGGCGCCCTGCCCGCTCGCCGACGGGCAGCGGTTCCAGGGTGCTATCAGCCAGCAGGGTGGGCGCAACTACTTCTGGTTCGGCGTTCCCGTCAGCGATATGCACCTGCGCGTCGAGCTGCTGGACTTGCCAGCCGACTACGACCTGTACATCTTCTCCGACCAGAGTCCCGATCCGACCCGACCGTTCGCCCAATCGACGAACCTCGACCTGGACAACGAGCTGATCGACGCGCAGCTCACCCTGCCAGGCACGTATCTACTCGAAGTGGTCTCCGATCCCAGCTTGCCGTTCGATCCCGAGCAGCCCTACACGCTCACCTTCGCCTTGATCCCGCCCCCAACGCCGACCCCGACGCCCGAGCCAACGCGCACGCCCACGCCGACTCCAGAACCAGTGCGCGTAGCCGTGCCACCGGTGGTGCATCACAGCGGCAACGCAGCGGCGCTCGAAGTTCAGGCCGCCGGGCTGTTGCCGCGGCTGCACAGCGTGGATCGGTTTTCGCCCGCGGGTGCGGGGGCAGTTGCGGCACAGGACCCACAAGCCGGCACGATCGTGAGCCCCGATAGCCCGGTCGATCTGTTCGTCGCCACCGGCAATGTCCAAATCCCACCGGTGGCTGGTCTGTCCGAGCAGGACGCCGTCAAGCTGCTGCAGGAGGCTGGGTTCAAGGTCGAGACGCGCCGCGCAGCGAGCGCGACGGTGCCCGCCGGGCAAGCCATCAGTGTGACGCCCAGCGCGGGCGAGGTTCTACCCAGCGGGTCAGAGATTGAGGTGCTGATCAGCCGCGGCACATGAGCGGCGACTCTCCCGCTAGCCGCGACGAGTGCTACCGCAACCGTGCACGCGGGGTCGCAATTGCGCGCCCGGGGAAGGACAATGGGGTGGTCATGCTGGTGCGCCTCGGCTGCGCTCTGCTGCTCGCCTTGTTAGTGCTTGACGCGGGGAGCTGGGTAGCCGCGGCACAGGTGACGGATCCGCCGATCATTGTCGAGGCCTTCGAGCGTGCCCGTGGCCAACGCAACGTGGATACCGCTCTGGCGTACTTCGCCGATGACGCGGTGGTGCGCCTTATCGAGCGCGGCACCGTCAGCTTCAACGGTAAGGCCGAGATTCGGCGGTACCTACAAAGTGTCGGCATCCGCACGCCGCCGCTCGTGACCTCGAATCGCCACGTCGTGGGCAACATGGTCACCTGGAACGAACGCGACCAGGGCCAGCTCTTGACTGCGATCGACCTCACCGTCGAGGCCGTCGTCCAGGACGGCAAGATCAAGTCGCTCGTCTATCGCGTCGCCACGCCGCCGGCACTCGACACGCGCCCGGTCGAGGGTCCAACGCGCTTGCCGGCCTTGTTCGCCCTGGCCGGCGTCGTTGTTCTCGGCACGCTCCTGCTGTTGGCCGCGTCGCTTGGCCCGCGGCGACGCGCGCCGGGCTCGACGCTGCATGGCAAGCTCATGAGCAGCCTCGGTGACTGGCACCCCGCCCAACACTAGGAGTTCGGCCGAAAAGGTGATAAACGACAACGTGCAGCGGCCGAACTCCGTGCAATGGACTGCCCTAGAGGGGCGGCTAGGGGCATCGGTATAGCGTTTCGGCAGCCCCTCTAGGGCGAGAGCCGATTCATGTCGCGCGGAAACAGGGTCGTCTCGCGGACGTTGGCCACCTCGGCGATGCGCGCTACCCAGCGCTCGAGGCCAAGCGCGCAGCCTCCGTGTGGCGGCATGCCGTACTTGAACGCCTGCAGGTAGCCGTCGAACGGCTCTGGGCTCTGGCCGCGCTGCTCGAGCGCCGCGAGATAGTCCTGGTACAGGTGTAGGCGCTGCCCGCCCGTCACCAGCTCGAGACCGCGGAAGAGCAAGTCGAACGAGTTCGTAAAGTCGGGACGCGTGGGATCGGGATAGGTGTAGAACGGGCGCTTGGCCATCGGGTAGCCCGTCACGAACACGAAGTCCGAGTTGTGCTCGCGTTTCGCCCACTCGCCAAGCCAACGCTCATGTGCCGGCGCGAGGTCGGGCTCGCCGCGGAGCTGTTCGTGCGTGTCGCGCTCGATCAGCTCCTGGGCTTCCTGAAAGTCGATCCACGGAATCTCGTGCGGCACGTCGGGCAGCGTGACCCCAAGCTGCTGAATGGCCTGCGGCACCTGTTCGCGCATCGACTGAACCATGCTCGCCAGCACCGGTGTGAGCTGGCGCATCACGTCGAAATGGTCGTCGATGAAGCCCATCTCGAAGTCGAGTGACAAATACTGGTTCAGGTGGCGCGGCGTGTCGTGCGGCTCCGCCCGAAAAACGGGGCCGGTCTCGAAGACGCGCTCGAATACGCCGACCATGACTTGCTTGTAGAACTGTGGACTCTGCGCGAGAAAGGCGGGTCGACCAAAGTAGTCCAATTTGAAGACGTTGGCGCCGCCTTCAGTTGCCGACTCGACGAGTTTGGGCGTGAAGATCTCGACGAAGTGGGCCTGCCGCAGCGCTGCCCGGTAGCCTTCCGCAGACGCCGCCATCAGTCGGAAATACGCTCGCCGCCGCAGGTGTCGCAGGCTCAGCGGCGCATGGTCCAGGATGGTCGGCAAGAGCGCTTTGATCGTCGGTCGATAGAGATCGAACGGTGGCGGCTCGTGCGGCGTGCTGATGACGGCCATGCTCGGATCGTGCAGCTCGACGCCACCGGGCGCCTGCGCCACGGCCACTACCAGGCCATCCACGTGCAGCACCGTCTCGTTCGGCAGATCTGCAAGTGTTGCGATTTGCGCGGCGTCCTCGATCACGACCTGCGCCAACCCGTGCGCGTCGCGCAGGATGAGAAAGCTGACCTCGCTCAACTGCCGAAAGCGATGCAACCAGCCCGATAAACGCACCCACTCGCCAACGTGCTGGGCGAGCTCCGACGACCAGATCCGTGCCACCGGGTCCTCCTCGAACGTAGTCCCCGTGGGGTGCGGACGATGGGGCCAGCTCGCGGTGCCACCGCACCTTCACCCGAGCGCAACGCTCAGGCATCTCAGAGCCCGATCACGGTGGCTGGCCGTCGGGGCTTACTTGACGCGGATGCGCCGTTTTTCCCCGCGCTCGAGAGGGTCATTCGCTGGCAACCGAATGGCCGCCTTTCAGCCGTGGGCGGCTCTCTGATCAGTCAGCTTCCAGCTACTTGGTCTCCGTCGTCGCTTTGCCAGAGTCTACGGGAAACGCTCGTCGGCGACGGTCGTGAACGGCTCGCTGCCGTCGGCGGGCACCACCGTCACCGTGACCGTCGCGGCGCCGCCGCGGCGCGGGGCGCGCGCCCAGTCCGTGACGGGTACGAGCACTGAGTAGCCGGTCCGACCGCGGAGCAGGCCGCCGCTGGGCAGGGTGACGAAGTCGCCCGGTGAAACGGTCCGCGTGGTCTGCCACACGGCTCCATCGGGCTCGCGCACCTTGATCGTGACAGCACCGGAGATAGGTGTATCCGCGCCCATCCGATCGACCAGGACCATATCTACGCGGGCGCCGACGGGATCGGACTCGAGCGACACGCGCGAAACGGCCACGGCATTGCGCGCGATGATCTCGGTTTTGAACAGACTGGATCCGACCTGCCACAGGGCCAGCAGACCCAGCAGCACAGGCACGCCGATGAGGACCCATGCGCCGATGGGCCGATTGGCCTTCCTCGACGGGCCTGATGTGCGCGTGCGCGTGGGAACGGCTCCAGCCACCACGTTCGTCTACTTCACCGCAAGGAGCGCGCCGCGACTCGCGCGGTGAAGATCGAACGCCGGCTGAAGTCCGATGCGCCGGACCAGATTGCCAAACAACACAAGTCCAGGATCGGCATGTTCGGCCCGCGCCAATAGCTCTCGGCTGCGCAACGTCCGGCCGGCGCGCTCCTCGAGCGCTGCCAGGTACAGGACAGCTTTCACGCTGAGCGGCTGCCTGGTGTGCATACCGGCGGCCATGTCACACACCTGCTTGTATTCGCGCATGCCCCACAGTGCGTCGAGGCGCGCCAGCTCGACCGCCTCCGCCTGTTCTGGGTAAGCCCGCTGCAGCAGCTCGTCCGCCTCCTCGAAGCGCTCCGCGCGCAGTAGCGCGGTGGCTTCGACGAGCAGCGAGTCGGGCAGCTCGCCGCTCAGCTTGACCAGGGCACGGCGAATGTCCTGGTTATGCGGGTCCAGCTGCCAGGCGCGGGTCCAGGCTGCGCTGGCGGCAGCTGCGTCCTGGCGCTGTTGGTGCCAGATCGCTTGCCCAACGTGAGCCAGCGCGTCCTCAGGGTCGATGCTGAGGCAGGCTTGAAATGTCAAGGGTGCCCGATCGTCGCCCAGCTCGAGCTGTGCCCAGGCCAGAATGCGCAAGGCGGGCAGACAGTTCGGCGCTGCCTCGAGGACACGGCTGGCCAACCCAGCCGCGACGTCGAAGCGTCGCTCGAGCGCGGCCGAGCGAGCGTCGGCGATCGTGGTGAGTCGGTCAGGCATGGGACGAGGTGGTCTCCGATTCGACGATGGTGCGCAGGTGCTCGATCGCGCGCCGCAACACGGCCGAACGATTCAAGCGCCTGGACTCAACCTGCTCCCAGGCATCGATGATCTGGTCGATATCGCGCACGTGCCGCTCAGCCAGATAGACGGTGCGCGGGGCGAATTGGCGCTCTCCGCGCGCCGGCCCTTCGGCAACGGCCCGCATCTCGGCCGCACCGCCGGTCAGGAGCGTCAGCGCCGCGCTTGGACGGCGGCTGCCAGTCCCGTTGAGGATTTGCAGCTTCGACGCGAGCAGGCGTTCGCCTAGGCCCGCGACTAGGTAGCGCTGCCGAGCCACCGCTGCCACCCTTCGCGCACGAACGATTCGAACGGAGGCGCTTCGGCGATTGCCGCCACGGCCGAACTGGCCTCGACCAACACTGGCAAGTCGAGCAGGCGCGCCGGCTCCGCTGCACGCGGCGTGGGCCTGTCGCCGAGCACGGCGAATACCTCGCGCGCCAGGCCGCGGTACGCCTCGGCGCTCGGGCTGTTCGGCTCGAAATCGAGGATGCTGCGACCCACTTTCGCCGTCTCTTTGAGCGCGACGTGCAGGCGCACCTCGGTGTCGAACACGTTGACCTGGCCGGCCAGGCTCGAGCGCACCACGCGCACGACTTCGCGCGAGTGCGCCGTACGCTGATCGACCAGCGTCAGCAGCACGCCCAGGATGTTCAAGTCGGGGTTGAGCTGCTCGCGCACCGCGGCGATGGTCTCGAAGATCTGCGCGAGGCCCTGCATAGCCAGGAAGTCGGCCTGGACCGGAATGACGATGCCGTGGGCAGCGCGCAGCGCATTGATCGCCAGCAGGCCTAGACTGGGCAGACAGTCGATCAGGATGTAGTCGTACTCGGATTCGACGCGTTTGAGCAGGCCAGCCAAAGCGGCCTCGCGATTGAGTGCCGACACCAGGCCCAGCTCGGCCGCGGACAGCGCCGCGTTCGACGGCACGATGTCTAGACCGGCCGG
This sequence comes from Chloroflexota bacterium, assembly GCA_036506475.1. Taxonomy (GTDB): domain Bacteria; phylum Chloroflexota; class UBA6077; order UBA6077; family CF-72; genus CF-72. The sequence goes on along the minus strand of DASXRR010000098.1, from coordinate 19,851 downwards.
GCTGTGCACGATCGCATCGTGAATCGTCGGCCCCGTGCTGGCTCGGCCGCGGGCGGCGTTTTGCAGCAGGTCACCCATGGACGGACAGGCTGCATCGATGTCGACGATGCCCGACGCGACGGACAGGTTGCCCTGCGGATCGAGGTCGACGAGCAGCACGCGCTTGCCTGCTTCCTGCATGGCCGCGGCGAGATTGAGCGTGCTGGTGGTCTTGCCTACACCACCTTTTTGATTGGCAACCGCGATGATAGACACCGTCTCGAGCTCCGTCCGGCAAATGGTTGACGGAGTCTAAGGACGAGTGGGGCCGCGTGCCATAGCCGATAGGTACGGTCTCGTCGGGCTCAAGAATTGCCAGCACCCGGCCGAGGGCGCCTCGCTAGCGGACAGAACATGTGTTCTAATGTTGGCATGGCGCGCCCTGAGTACATCGAGATCACCTGCAAGTCGGCCATCAACCGCGTGCAGGGCATGCCCTACTTGAAGTGGTCGCTGAACCCCTACGGCGGCTGTGTGCATCGCTGTCGGTTCTGCTTTGCCGTCCAGTACCGGGTGATTGCCGATCAAGGCACGCAGGAGGATTTCGGCACTCGTCTGTTCATCAAGACCAACTTCGTCGATGTGCTCGCGCGTGAGCTGCGACGGCCCGGCATGCAAGGCGAACACATCACCCTGGGTACCGCCACCGACCCATACCAGCCCGTCGAGGGTCGCTACCAGCTCACACGTCGTGCGCTCACACTGCTGCGCGAACACGCCAACCCGGTGTCGCTCATCACCAAGTCGCCGATGGTCGTGCGCGATGTCGACCTGCTCGCCGACTTGTCGCGCATCGCGTCAGCAGAAGTCTTCTTCTCGATAACCACGGTCGACCTCGATCTCTGGCGCTCCGTCGAACCCGGAACTGCAAATCCGTTTCATCGCCTGCGGGCGATGCAGACGTTGCGCAAAGCAGGTGTCCGGGCGGGCGTGATGATGGCGCCGATCCTGCCCGGGCTGACCGACTCAAGTACGTCGATCGAAGCTGTGGCCGCGGCGGCGCGCGATCATGATGCCGCGTATTTCACGGCGGTCCCGCTGCGTCTGGCGCCGCACGTCAAGGAGTTCTATCTCGGGTTCATCGGCGACGTCTATCCCGACTTGCTGGCGCGCTACCAGCGCGCGTATCCAGGCGCCTATGCACCACCCGAATACCGCGACAAGCTCGACCAACGCGTACAACGCATCCGCGCCGACTACGGCTTTACCAGCACACGTGACCGCCGCCGCGACCCTGCACCGACAACGCCTGACCGCCGCGGTCCGCAATTGGCGCTGCCGTTCGGATAGCCTGAAACCCGGTCATGGCTCGCATCAAGATCGATCTCGATCGGCGGCTCGGGCACGTCGACCGGCGCATCTTTGGGCAGTTCATCGAACATCTCGGCCGCTGCATCTACGGCGGCATTTTCGACGAGGGCTCAACCCTCGCCGACGTGCGCGGCTTCCGGACCGATGTGCTGAAGGCCGCCCAGGCGCTCAAACCGCCCCTCCTGCGCTGGCCTGGCGGCAACTTCGTCAGTGGCTACCACTGGAGTGACGGCGTCGGCCCACGCGACGAGCGGCCGCGCAAGATCGAGCTCGCCTGGGGCAGCGAGGAGTCCAACCGATTCGGCACCGATGAATTCATCGCGTACTGCAGTGCGCTCGACACCGAGCCGTATATCTGTGTGAACATGGGCAGCGGCACCTTCGACGAGGCCCAGGCCTGGGTCGAGTATTGCAACGGCACGGGCAACACCTACTGGGCGAACCGGCGGCGGGCCAACGGTCATCCCGAGCCCTACGGCGTGAAGCTGTGGGGCCTGGGCAACGAGATGTACGGCACGTGGCAGATCGGCGCGCTCGAAGCTCAGGATTACGTCAAGAAAGCGCGCCAGTTCGCCGCGGTGATGAAGCACACCGACCCGACGATCGACCTTGTCAGCTGCGGGCAATGGGGCTTCGGCGAGTGGGACCGCATTGTCCTCGAAGGTCTGGCGCCGATGGTCCGCTACCACAGCGTGCACCTGTACACCGGCGCGGGCGACTTCTATCGCAACGTGTTCATGCCCCATCAAGCCGATCGCGCGCTGCGCATCTGCGAGGCGACGATCGAGCGCGTGCGGTACGAGCAGCGCATCGAGCACCCGATCGGCATTGCTTACGACGAGTGGAATGTCTGGTATCGCACACGCGACGCGGCCGGTCGCGCGGGCGGGCTCGAGGAGCAGTACGACCTGGCTGACGCCCTGGCCGTCGCCACGTTCCTGAACGTATTCGTGCGCCACTGTCGGTCCGTCGAGATCGCCAACCTGGCGCAGATGGTCAACGTGATCGCGCCGATCTTCACGCGGCCCGAGGGCATCGTTCTGCAGACGATCTACCACCCGCTGCGGCTGTATGCCGAGCACTTGCAATCGGTAGCCCTCGACGCATTCGTCGATTCGCCGACGATGAACCTTCCCATCGAGGGTGTCGAAGACCGCGACCGAGCCTGGAACGTGGCCGACCTGGGCCCGTTTTCTTTGCTCGACGTTGTCGCAACGTGCGACGCAGCTGGTGCCGAGCTATGTCTGGCGGTCGTCAATCGTAGTCGCGATCAGCCCATCACAGCGTCGATCGACGTCGCCGGCCGCGGCCTGCACGGCTGGAAAGCATTCGTCGTCGATGGCCCCGAGCCAAGCAGCCGTAATTCATTCGAGCAGCCGGATGTCGTCAGTGTTCACGAGCAAGCGATGTCGCCTCCAGAGGTTGAGTTCGCGCCCCATTCGGTCACCGTTTTGCGCGGGCGGTTATGATTGCCCGCCATGCGCTTGTGTGTTGGCAAAACCTTGACTGAGGTCGACGTCGGCTAGGTCAATCAGCTGATTGCCCGCTACCAGCGAGCAATCGTAGATCTGGGCACTGGTGACGGTCAGGCCGTCGTGCGCCTGGCACGAGCGAACCCCGAGGCGCTGGTCATCGGTGTCGATACGGACGCACATGGCATGCGCGAGGCATCTGGCCGTGCTGCGCGCAAGGGCAGCGTGCCGAACGCTGTGTTCCTGGTTTCCGACGCTTGCCTCGCGCTGCACGCCTTGCAGCGCCGCGTCGACGAGCTGCGCATCACGCTGCCCTGGGGCTCCCTGTTGCGACTCGTCCTGTCTGGTGAACGTGAGTTTGCTCTAGCGGTGGCTGGCGCCTTGTGACGTGGTGGTCGGGTGCAGATTGTCGTGTCCGTCGAGCAGCGTGACGGCCTCGCCGTGCCCGACACCCGGCCGCTCGAGCGTTTCGCGGATGCGCTCTGTGCCGCTGGTCTGTCAGTCGCGGCGCCCCGCCAGGTCACGGCCGCCGACGTCCGCGACCTTGGCTCCACGTGGGCCAAGCGGCTGGGCATCCCCGATCGCCGCGCGGCGTGGCTGCTTCAGGGCTCCCAGAAGTAGCGCGCCATCGGCACGTGACCCGCCGCGTCGAACTCGACGCCTTCGTCGGCGAGCAGGGCGCGCCGAAGCTCGACGCCGACATGCGACCCGCTCAAACCACCGGCCGCATTGACGACACGGTGCGCCGGCACATCGTCCAGATCGACCACCGCCATCGCCCAGCCGACCTGTCGCGCCCAGTGCGGGTGGCCGAGCGCCACGGCGATCGCGCCGTACGTGGTCACCCGCCCAACGGGCACGCGCCGCACGATCGCGTACACCTCGGCGTAGAAGTTGTCCGGCACGCGGACTATAGAAACAGGCCTGAGAGCGTCGTTGCTCTCAGGCCTGTTGTCCTTGAGGAGACGAATCCGGGCTAGACGGTCGGTCCGCGCACCGTGCGCCCAGTCAGGACGCGTGAAATCGCGATCAGGATGATCGCGCCCAGGACGGCGATGAGCAAACTCGGCAGATTGAAGCCGAGCGTGACGTCCTGGCTTGAGATCAGGCCCCAGGCCCAGCCGCCGATGAGGGCGCCCAGGATGCCCAGCACGATGTCGCCAATGAGGCCGTAGCCGCCACCTCGCATGATCATGCCAGCGAGCCAGCCAGCCACCAGACCTAGAACGATCCAGGCGATGATTGACATGCTATCGACAAACCTCCGCTTGTCGGCCTAGTGCAATGCGTGTGCCATTACGGACCGTTGCGTGGCTTTTTCCCGAGTTGTTGCATCTTCTTAACCACGACCGCTTAGCAGCGGGCACATCGACTGCGAAATGACTCCAGTGTGGTGGGTCACGCGGTAATCGTCGCCGCGCTAGCCATTCTCTTGCTCGCGCCACCGACGTTCGCGGCCGCGCCGAAGCGCCCCACGCCGGTGGCCAAGCCAGAAGCCGTACCGACAGTACATACCACGCGCGTCGCCGCGCCCACGCGCGCACCTGCACCCACGCCCACTCGCGTACCCGCGCCCCCGCCGTCAAAGCGCGCCACCGCTGTCACCCCGTTGGCCACGCCCATGCCGAGCGCAAACCTGGACGAGCCCGCCGCGCGGCCGGCCACGGAATACGCCGCGTCGGAGCCACAGCCACTCACCACAACGCAACGACCTGCCGTCCCGCGCGCCGCCGAGCCATCACCCACCGTTGAGCCGACACCTGAGACCGTCGTCGTCGACGTGACCGCAATTCCTGCTGCCCTGACGCAGCGCACGCCCGCGTCAACGGCGACCCCACGCACGACCCCGGCGCCCGCGCCGACGCCCGAAGTTGCCGGTGTGCAAAGCACCAGCATGATGGATGAGGTGCTGACACAAACCTTGGAGCCGGTGCTCGAAGGTGGCCGCATTGGACTGATCGGCGGAGGGCTATCGCTGCTCAGCGCGCTCGCCTGGAAGTTGTTGCGAGGGCGCAAACAGGCGCGTTAGCCTCGCAGCCGTGCACGACCGCAAAGGCGCCATCCATGAAGAGCTGCGCGCGACGCAGCGGGACCTGCTCGAGGCGCTCGATCGGGTCGGTCCGACTGACTGGGAACGGCTATCGCCGAACGAGGGCTGGACGATCCGCCACCTGCTTACCCACTTGAGCACGTCCGAACATGGGTTTATCGGCACCGCGCGGCGTATGGCCGCTGGCGAGGGCGGTTTGCCCACCGATTTCGACCCGAACCGCTGGAACGCGGGCCAGCAGCGGCGCAACGCCGAGGTCGATCCAGCCGAGATGCGCCAGCGCCTGGAGACCGCTCATGCCGAGATCCTCGAGCTGCTCGAGAGCATGGACGACCACGGTCTGGACCAGCGCGGCTATCTCAGCTCTGGCCAGGAAGGTTCGACCGAAGACTGCCTCCGTCTGCTCGCCAGCCACAAGCGGACCCACACCGCCGACATTCGCGCCGCGCTCTCGCTCACCGTCTGATGCCGGGCGTCGAGCTGTGGTGGCTCGGCCAATCGGGCTTTCGCCTGCGCGATCCGGGTGGTGGGCCAAGCGTCATGCTCGATCCGTTCCTGCTGCAGCGCCAGGATCGCGCGTGGCAGGCGCCCATCGATCCGGCCACCCTGGCTGAGGCCGACCTCATCCTGGCAACTCACGAACACTCCGATCATCTCGATCGGCAAAGCCTGAAAGCCGCCGCCGAACAGCGCGGCTCGAAGTTCACCCTGGTCCTGCCGCGTCCGCTCGTAGACATCGCGGTCAACGACATTGGCCTGCCGCGCGAGCGCGTCATCGGCGCCCAACCGGGCGAGACCATCGAGCGCGACGGCCTCACCATCCACCCGCTGCCGGCCCGCCACGGCGTGAACGTCTCGGACTCTTACAACTTCGGCGAGCAGCTCTCGAATGGCCAGATCCGCTACCTCGGCTACGTCGTCGAGATCGGCGGCGTGCGCCTGTATCACGCCGGCGATTGCATTCCCTATGACGGCCAGGTCGACCGCCTGCGCATACTGCAGCCGCACCTCGCGCTGCTGCCCATCAATGGCCGAGACTACTTCCGCGAGACCGAGCGCAACCTGGTGGGCAACATGGACGAGCGCGAAGCAGCGCGCCTGGCACATGACGTGGGCGCGCACGTCCTCGTGCCCATGCACTGGGAGCTGTTCGCGCACAACCGCGGTTATCCCAACGACCTCGTGGGCTACGTCAACGCGACGTATCCTGAGTTGACCGTGTTGGTCCTTGGTCGCGGCGCGCGCTTCACCTATCTGCCGCCCTGAGGCGTACCATCAGGAGGATTGGAGGTGGCGATACCTTGTCATTGACCACGTCCTCCACTGCCGGCGTCGAATTGCGGGGCGCTGCCCTACCTCGCTCCGCGGAGATCCTGACACCCGCCGCGCTCGAGTTCGTCGCCCGCCTGCAGCGCGAGTTCAATGCCCAGCGCGAACGCCTGCTCCAGGCGCGCGCCGACCGCCAGCGGCAGTTCGACGCGGGCGAGCTGCCCGACTTTCTGCCTGAGACGCGTCACGTACGCGAGGGCGACTGGCGCGTCGCGCCGGTCACCACCCCCGATCTCCAGAAACGCTGGGTCGAGCTGACCGGGCCAACCGAGCGCAAGATGCTGATCAACGCCTTGAACTCGGGCGCCGACGTCTATATGGCGGACTTCGAGGACGCGAACACGCCGACCTGGCCAAACATGGTCGAGGGCCAGATCAACCTGGTCGATGCTGTCCAGCGCACGATCTCATTCGAGAACCCGGACGGGCGCACCTATCGTCTCAACGAGCAGACCGCGACCCTACTGGTACGACCACGCGGTTGGCACCTGCCCGAAAAGCACATCGTCGTCGACGGCAGTCCGATCGCCGGCGCGTTCATGGACTTCGGACTGTTCTTCTTTCATAACGCCCGCCGATTGATCGAGCGCGGCAGCGGTCCGTATTTCTATCTGCCAAAGCTGGAAGGTCACCGCGAAGCACGGCTGTGGAACGAGGTGTTCGCGTTCGCGCAGGACGCCCTCGGTATCCCACGCGGCACGATCAAGGCGACCGTGCTGCTCGAGGTGGTCACCTCGGCGTTCGAGATGGAAGAAATTCTGTATGAGCTGCGCGATCATTCGGCCGGGCTGAACGCCGGGCGTTGGGACTACATCTTCAGCATCATCAAGAAGTTCCGCGCTCGGCCCGACTTTCTGCTGCCCGATCGAGTGCAGGTCAGCATGACCGTGCCGTTCATGCGCGCCTATACCGAGCTGCTGGTCAAGACGTGCCACAAGCGCGGCGCCTTCGCGATGGGTGGGATGGCCGCCTTCATTCCCAGTCGACGCGACCCGAAGGTCAACGAGGTCGCCCTGCCGAAGGTGACTGACGACAAGGTGCGGGAGTCGCGCGACGGCTTCGACGGTACGTGGGTCGCCCATCCCGACCTCGTGCCGGTTGCGCGCGACGTGTTCGCCGAGTTCATGGGCGATCGCCCCAATCAGCTCGTGCGGCAGCGGCCCGAGGTGTCGGTGAGCGCGCACGATTTGCTCGACTTGCGCGTGCCGGACGGGCAGATCACCGAGGCAGGTTTGCGGCTCAACGTGAGTGTGGGCATTCAGTACATCGAGTCCTGGCTGCGCGGTACCGGCGCGGCGGCGATCTTCAACTTGATGGAGGACGCGGCGACTGCCGAGATTTCGCGTTCGCAGGTGTGGCAATGGGTGCGCCACGGGGCGACGATGGCCGACGGTGCGCGGATCACGCGCGAGCTGGTGCGCCAGATCGCCGACGAAGAGCTGCTCAAGATTCGGCAGGCTCTGGGCGACGCGGTCTACACCAGCGGACGCTTCGACGCGGCGCGCACGATCTTCGAAGAAGTGGCGCTGAGCGAGCAGTTCATCGAATTTCTGACCCTGCCCGCCTATGGCCATATCGATTGATCCGGCCGGTCATCTCAACCGTGGGCCAATGTGCGAGCAACCTCTTCGAAGCCGCCGGCGTCGATAAGTCCTTCCGCAATGGTGGTACCGATGCCTGAAGAAGAGGCGACACAGGCGGACATTCGCGTTGAGGACCAGGCACGCCTGGATGGTGTGCGGCTCGCGGCGCGGACGCTCGAGCACCACCTGACCAATCATCTCACGCTGACGGTTGGCTACGCCGAGTTGATCGCCGAAGATCCCGAGCTCCCCGAGCGCCTGCGCGACATGGCCCGCCAGGTGCTCGACAGCGCCCAGGCCGCCGTCGACAGCGTGCGCCGCCTGCGCCAGGTCGACCAGGTCCACCTGATCGACGAAGGCATGCCCGGCGGCCCCCTGATCGAGCTCGGCCCCCGCCCCAAGTGGTAGCCAACTTGTTGTCATCCTGAGGCCGCAGCCGAAGGATCCGCGTCTTGACCGTCACCGCAAGTAGTAGCGGATCCTTCGCAGGCTCAGAGGTTGATGAGGAAATGCCGGAGCGAAGGATCATCTTCGAAGTTCTCCGGCTCCGCCTCCGAACGGGCGCGGGCTCAGGATGACACGGGCTCCCGTGCAAAGCGACTGACAATTCTCAGGACATCGTCCAGTTCGAAGGGCTTGGGCAGAAACGCGCTCGCACCTAGCTCATCAGAGATCGCCCCGGCGTCCCGCGCAGCGGACATCACGGCCACCGGCACCGCACCGCATGCATGGTCACCGCGACAGCGGCGCAGAAACTCCCAGCCGTCCATAACCGGCATCATCAGGTCCAGCAGCACCATGGCCGGCGGCCAGTTCTTGACTTCGGCGAGGGCCTCCGCGCCGTTGGACGCCATGCGCACCATGTAGTCGGACATCTCGAGGATGTCGGCCACCACGCGCCTGATCGCCGGGTCGTCGTCGACGACGAGAATATGCCGCACCGTTGGGCTAGATTTGGCGGCACGCGCGGTGCCCGAAACAAGATCGATGGGCAGTCAGTTTGGCAACACCGACTCCCAGTTTTGTGACAATCACTGGTAGTCATGCGGTCCATTCCCGCTGCTGCACTAGCGCTGCTGGTCGCTTGCACCTCGCCTGCGCCCGTGGCTCCGGCACCAACAACGCCACCCGTCCCAACACCTGCACCAACAAACGCGCCAATACCAGCGCCAACACCGGCGCCACTCGCGTTGCCCACGCTCACCGCCGCCGTTGCCAGGCAACCACCAACGCCGGTCGCCGATGACCTGAATCCCGATCAGCGCCGCGCACTCGGCGCCGCACGCCAGCGCACACTCGAAGGCGACTACCCACGCGCTATCGACGCCTGGCGCGAGCTCCTCGCGGCCGGCCTCCCGCCCAGCGGTAGTGGCGAAGCCCGCTTCAACCTCGCCCTGGTCTATGTACGGGCCCGGCGCGGCACGGATGCCCTGCAAGCCCTGCAGACGACCTCGTCACAGCCCGATAGCCGCGAAGAGTACATTCGTGGCCTTGCTCTAGACGCCAGCAACCGCCACGCCGAGGCGATGGCCTCCATGAGCGCCTATGCACAAGCCAACCCGAGCGTCGCCGCGGCCATCTGGCTCGAGATAGCCGAGCGAGAACTGCCGGCGCGCCGCCCTCGAGAAGCCGCCGACGCCACGTCGAAGGGCCTCGACGCGGCCCAGGCTCGCCAGCTCAAACAGCGCCTGCTCGAGGTCCGTGCGCAAGCGCTCGCCGCCCTTGGCGACCACGAAGCCGCATTCGATGCCCATCGCCAGGTACTGGCGCTGGCGACCAGCAATGCCACGCTCGGCGAGCAGTTGTTCCGGCTGGCCGAAGTGAGTCGCGACCTCGGTAAGCGCGAGGAAGCAATCCGCGCGTTGAAAACGGCGCTCGATCAATTCCCTGGCGCGAGCACGACCGCCGATGCGCTGCGCTTGCTGGACGAGCTCGGCGCCGCCGACGAGGTCGATCCCTTCGTGCTCGGCCGCGCGCGCTATTTTGCAGTCGACTATCGCAACGCCGTAAGTGCCTTCGACAAATACCTGCAGCTCGATCCGAATGGACCCGACGTCCCGCTCGCGCGGCTGTATCGCGGCCTGGCCAGTCTGACGCCCGGCAACGAGCCGAACGCGCTGCGCGAGCTCGACGCGATCGCCGACGATCCGAACCAGGAATCGGAAATCGCCGCCCAGGCGCTTGTCGAGGCCGGGCAGGCGCTCGAGGGCCTATCCGAATCGGATCAGGCTGAAGTGCGCTATGAGCGGCTGCTGCAGCGCTTCCCACGCCTCGATGCCGCGGCGGTGGCCGGCTTTCGGCTCGGCCTGGCGCGCTACGTCCGCGGTGCGGATAGCGATGCCCTTGCCGCCTGGGACGCGCTCCTGGCGCGCCGCGACGACCTGACGCCCGACGATGTCGCAAGAGTGCTGTACTGGCGCGCCAAACCCCTGACGCGCCTCGGTCGCACGACCGAAGTGCGGACCAGCCTCGACCAGGCGACGGCCGTGCGGCCCGCCAGCTACTACTCGCTGCGCGCCGCGCAGTTGCTGGGCACCCCTGCCGCTGCCGACACCGACCTCGCGGCGTGGATGCGTGGCCGCAACCTCGACCTTGGGAGCGCCGCGACAACCGTCGCCAACGACCCCGCACTGGCGCGCGCACGAACGTTGTCGAGCCTGGGCCTGGTACGCGAAGGCAACTGGGAAGTCGACGAAGTCCTGCAGCGCTACCCCGATCGCGCCGACCGCCTGTACGTCCTGGCCCAGCGCTTCGCCGACCTCGGCCTCGCCGGCGCGGCCACTCGCCTGGGCCAGACCGCCCTCACGGCGGCCGGCATCGAGTCGCCCAACGACGCGCCCGCCGCACTGCGCCAGGTCGCCTATCCACGGCCCTTCGCTGACCTCACGCAGCAGACCGCCGAGCGCTACGGGCTCGATGCATTGCTCCTCGAGACCACACTGCGCGATGCAAGCCAGTTCGATACGTTCGCCGCGGACGCCGCCAGCGGCACGCGCGGCCTGGCGCGCATGACGCCCATCCACGCCGAGGAAGCTACGCGCGGCATCGGCCGCGCGTTGGATCCCTTCCGGCCGCAGGACTCGATCGAACAGCAGGCGTGGCTGGTTGCCGATCGCCTGCGGCGCTTCGACGGCCGGCCCGAAGTGGCGCTGACCACGATTGCCACGACGGAACGCATCGTCGACGGCTGGCTGGCCCGGCCGGGCGCGGATGATCCAGATGTCTTCCTCGAGCACATCGACTTCGCCGGAGTACGCAGCGCCGTGCTCGAGACCCTGGCGACCCGGCTCGCGTATGGCATGACCGATGCTCGCCCAGGCCCAGACCCGCTTGCCGCTCAGCCGGTGAAACCGGAGCCAACTGCAGCCTGGATCAAGATCGCCCGCTTGGCCGGCGACGTGCCGCCTGCTGCGCCCGTGGCCCCCGTCGCGATCGTCGGGTCGCCCGATCAACAGCAAGCGTTCAGCCGTGCCGCCGTGCTCCAACGCGACGGCGACCATGCCGCCGCGGCCCAGCTCTATCAGAGTCTGGTCGCTGCGCCCGACGCTGCCGTCGCCGCGGCCGCGCGCCTGCGGCTCGGTCAAGCGCTGCTCGGCGCCGGCCGCGCCGTCGACGCCCTCGACGTCTTGCAAACTGCCGACGCCGCCGAGCCGGGCTCAGTCGCCAGCTTCCTGCTCGGCCGCGCGCTCGCGACGATGGGTCGCTGCGAGGACGCGTTGCCCGCATTCCAGCGCTTCGTCGATGCCAATCGCGGCACGCTGGTTGCGCACGGCCAGGCCGCTCAGGCCACCTGCCTGCAGCAGCTCGGTCGAGCCGCCGATGCCGTCCCGCTCCTCGCACAGGCCGCGTCGAACACCGCCTTGCCACGACTGCAGACAATCGACGTGCGCGAACGGCTCGCGCTCGCCCGCTTGCGTGCTGGCGACACTGACGGCGCGGCCGCGGATTATCGCACCCTGTTGTCCAGCGCGCGCTCCGACAGCTACCGCGCCGAGCTCGAGTACGAGCTGGGCATCGTCTCTGGTGACGTCGGCCACTTGCGTGCGTCAGTTCAGCTCGACCCGAAGACGCGTGCCGCGCAGGCTGCGCTTGACGAGCTCGTCTCGATCGGCGATCCGCTCGCACGCTCGTTCGAAGCTGCTGAGACGCGCTTCGAGCAAGACCGCTATCGCGAAGCGCTGGCCGCCTACTCCGCGTTCATGGACGCGAATCCGTCCGATCGGCGCGTGCCCAAGGCGTACTACGGTCGCGGCGTGTCGCTGGTGCGGCTCAACCAGGACCGCGCCGGCATCGCGGTGCTGGAGAGCATTGGCCAGCACTTCCCGAACACGCTCGACGCCGCCGACGGCATGTTCCGCGGCGGACGCATCCGCGAGAGTCTGGCCGACCTCGACGGCGCCGCTGAGTCGTACCGCGCCGTGATGGCCCAGCCGGGAGCTGGCTCGCGCGCTACCGACGCCCAGTTCAGACTTGCCTTCGTCCGTTTTCAGCAGGGCCGCCCCGCCGAAGCCGCCGCCGGCTGGCGCGACCTGACCTCGCGCGTCACTGCGCCCGACGATCGCGCGCAGGCCTGGTTCTGGCTCGGCAAAGCCTTGCGCGCCTCAGACGACCTGACAGGCGCGTCGGCTGCACTGGTCAGCGCCCGCGACGCCGATCCGCGCGGCTTCTACGGGATGCGCGCCGACGATCTGCTTAGCGGTCGGGACGATCCGCGCGCCGCCGTCGACCGTACGCTGCCCTTGGTCGAACGCCATGCAGACGACGATCCGTCGGTTGAGCTGCGCGCGTGGGCTGCGACGCGTGGCGACGTCGCCACGGCCTCCGCACGGGTAACCGGTGACCCCGGCCTGGCGCGCGCTGAGGCGTTGCTGAGCATGGGCTTGCGCCGCGAGGCCATCTGGGAAATTGGCGGCGTCTCCGACCGGATCGATAATGACGTGGCCGGGCTGGCCATCCTCGGCGGATGGGAGCAACAGCACGGCCTGTACAACGCCGCGCTGTTGCTTGGCTACGACCTTGCGTCGGCCGCGCGCGTCTCGCTCGTGTCTGGCCCAGCGCCGGTCCGCAAACTCCTGTACCCCTTGCCGCACCCCGCCGTGTTGTCTCGCGTCGCTGGCCCGCTCCACACCGACCCATTGCTCTTCAGCGGCCTGATGCTGCAAGAGAGCCTGATGGACCAGGACGTGGAGAGCGCCGCCCAAGCGCGCGGCCTGAGCCAGATGATCGCCAGCACCGCCTACGAAGCCGCCCGCGCCCTCGGCGTCTACGACTTCCGTACGTCGGACCTGTTCCACCCCAACACCAGCATCCAGCTCGGCGCCTACACCTTCGGTCGCCGCCTGGCGCGCTACGAGAACAGAATCTTCCCCGCCGTCGCCGCCTATAACGCCAGCCAATTCAGCGTCGACGGCTGGCTCCTATCCGCCGGCCAAGCCGACGTAGACACCTTCGCCGAAGCCATCCCGTTCACCGAAACGTACCCCTACGTCCAGCGCATCTACACCAACTACCGCCAATACCTGGAGCTGTACGGGAATCAATGAAAGCTGAGATTGGCTGGTTGAGTTCAGGTTCAGTACTGGAAACAATCCACTTAACAAACGATAGCCCAGGCACGACTTCGTACCTGGGCTCATGCGTTTCCTTGTAGACCTTGACCTGAACGTCGAACGCCTGGAGCGCCAGCGGCTGCGTGATCTGCGTTCGCTCCGTTTCCAGCGTGTGCCGCTGCGCGCTGAGGCCAGCCAACGCTCGATCGAGCGTTGCCAGGTCCGTCAGGGATACTATTTCGCGCGGCGCTTGACGGTCGACGATATGGAGCGGCACCTGGACCAGGCCCGCGACGGTTCACGCGTGCCCACGCGTCAGCTAGTGCCAGCCGCCTGATGCGTCGGCTACAGGCCGGCTACGCTTCAGCCACCGGCCGCGCGTAAGCCTGATACCTGCGAGTGGTCTCGGCTGGTGCACTACTATTGGCGGGCCACCGGCTTGGGCTGGCGCGGGTTTCGGGCCGAAGCTCGTCTTTAACTGAACAGGGGTGTGGAAAGGAAGGCACTGTGAGGACGCCAATCTTCGTTTCGTCATTCTCGTGGTCCGTACGCATCTGGGTCGTGCTGCTCTTGACGCTCGTCGCCGCGCTGATGGCGCTGGCAAGCGGGCCGAACAGAACAGCGTTCGCTGTAACCATTCCAGCGCCTACGCCGACGGTGATCAGTTCCGATTTGAGCTGTGCTGATGCCTTCGCGCAGTTCTTCCCTGGCTCGACCGGGGTCATCGAGATCTTCATCGGCGATACCGGTACCACGACGTTTGCGGGCTCGGCTGGCGGCGCGACCGTCGTCGGCACACTGAATGAGGACCGCAACACCATTATCACCTTCACCCTCACAGCACCACCGGGTGAGCAAATCAATGACGCGCTCGTGGTCGTCCGGGGCCGGTCGGGCACTGCCAATGCCTATCCCTACCCCGACGTCTTCGACGCCAGTTTGACCAGTGGCGACCTCTCAACTCCAGACGGACAAGCGAACGCCGGGAAGTCCTTCTGTCTGACGACTAACGTTCCCACGCCGACGCCCACACCCACGAACACGGCGACTCCGACGCCGACGAACACGCCAACCCCAACTCCAACCAATACGCCTACCCCGACGCCAACGCCAACGAACACGCCAACGAACACACCAACGCCGACAGCCACGCCGACGAAAACCGCCACGCCGACGCCGACACCGCCGGGCAACGAGGGCTGCACACCTGGCTTCTGGAAGGCGTCGCAGCATTTCGACTCCTGGGTCGGGTTCCGTACAACGCAGACGCTCGAGAGCGTTTTCGACGTGCCCAATGCATTCGGTGTTGACAACGCAACACTCCTCGAGGCGCTGGATTTCGAGGGTGGCTCGAGCCTCAGCGATGCGGCGCGAATTCTGTTGCGCGCTGCCGTCGCCGCGGTCCTCAACGCTGCCAGTCCGACGGTCGACTACCCGCTCTCGGTGACCAATGTCACGACGCAGGTCAACGCCGCGCTGGCGAGTGGCGACCGCGATACGATCCTCAACCTCGCGAGCAGGCTGGACAACCTGAACAATCTGGGCTGTCCTCTGGACTAGACGGCTACCTATTCGGCCCGGAGCGCGCTGAGCGGGGGATCCGCTGTACGCGCTCCGGGTTGGCGCCCCCTCGCCCGTCGCCAGCGGTCCAGCTGGTGCTGGGGTCAGGGAATGACTTCGTTGCACAGAGCGGCCCAGAGGGGGCGGGTGGGTGGCAACAGCGGGCTCGGTGTACCCGCACTACTCTGCGCAGTGTCGAAGCGCCGAGTACGTCATGGCCGAGGATTAGACCCTCTGCAGACCAGTTGTTCTGCGAATTGAAGCAGCCAAGGTCGGCTGTCACGACAGCTGGGCATACGCAATCTTGAGGCGCGTAAATCTGATGTCCGTGGCGGAGGCGATTCACCTAGCTAAACACAGCTACTGCAGTGCTTCGTTTATGCTCTCGCGAACCGCGGTAAGCTCGGTGGATTGAGTCCTGTACCTCGAGCTGTACGGGAACCAAGTTGGCTGAGCGATCGCTTCAGCGTCGGTCAGGAAGGGCTGGCGACGCTGGGCTCAGGGCACGCCCGGCACGTGGCTCTCTGCAACCGGAATGGCCACACCGGCGCCGAGCATGAGCGCCGCGAGCGCGAACCCTTTGGCTTGCAGGACTTGGAGTAGCCCGCTCGCCGAGAGGCTGGGATTCGCTACTCCCTCGCCGCCTCGTGCGGGTTCCGGAAATCCCTGGCCATAAGCGACCAGATCCAAGACGCGCCGCGCACTGCGGGCGCTGGCGGCCAGCACGAGCGGAATCAGCTTGGATCGGCCGGCTGACCACAAGCCACGCAGATTGATCCTCACGGACCGTGGTAATGAGCGCGCCTCTGATCGCGCGGGGAGGGGGTTGGGTGCGCTCAGTCCGGTGCGCTGAGTGGCTTGGTTGCGCGCACAAATGCGCTCACGAATTTGCCGCCGGCTGAATCGAGCATTTGGAATGCGGTTGGCTGCGGAGTGCAGCTCTCGTCGCAGCAGCCTTGCTCGGCGCTATAGACGCGGGTGACCTCCAGGCCGATCTGCTCGAAGCCAGCGGCCGACAAGTACGCGCGATAGTCGGTCTCTTCGAGGGCCCCGGCCAGGCAGCCGGCCCAGGCCTCCATGCTCGAGCGGACCGCCTCGGGCAGGGTGCCCTGAACGACGATGTCCGAAACTGCGAACCGGCCACCAGGCTTGAGGACACGGAACGCTTCGCGCAGCACCTGTGGCTTGTCCGCACTGAGATTGATCACACAGTTCGAAATGACCACGTCCACGCTGGCGTCCGGCAGTGGGATGTGCTCGATCTCACCTTTCAGGAACTGGACGTTCGCGACGCCGCGCTCGGCGGCGTTGCGGCGGGCCAGGCCGAGCATCTCGTCGGTCATATCCAGGCCGTAAGCAAAGCCGGTCGGGCCGACACGGCGTGCCGACAGCAGCACGTCGATGCCACCGCCGGAGCCCAGGTCCAGCACACGTTCACCAGCCGCCAGCTCGGCCAGCGCGGTCGGATTGCCGCAGCCGAGCGACGCGAGCACGGCCGCGGTGGGCAACGTGCCGACCTCGTCGATGGTGTACAGCTCGCTCGAGATGACGCTCGCGTCGCCACTCGGAGCGCAGCCGGCCGACGACGAGCCGCAGCAGCCGGCGGTTGCAGTTGGCGAGCTCGCGGCGACAGCCGCGGCGGCGTAGCGCGTACGCACCGCCTCGCGAATAGCGACGGAGTCAGATGTGTCGGTCATGCGTGCTCGGCTCCTCTCATTGGCGTACTTCGGTCAACGGATCCACGCGGAAAACGGCGGTTTAGCAGCAGGTGAGCGAATCGAGCAGGTCCTGGAGCGTGCCCACGATGCGCTCTTTGTTGAGGCGGTAATACATTTCGCGACCCTGCTTGCGAACGCGGACCAGGCCCGCCCGGCGCAGGATGTTCAAGTGATGCGAGACGGTCGGCCGACTGAGCGTGACGCGGTTGGCGATATCGCCCACGTTCAACTCGGCGCGCGCCAGAAGCTGGACCAGGTCCTGACGCATCGGATCGGCCAGGGCGATGAGCAGGTCGCGGCTGAGTGCCAGGTGGTCGCCGAGCGTGCGCACCTCAGGGTCGAGCGCGGTCGGATCGACCAGGCAGCAGAGGTCCGCCTCGCCCATGACGGAAATGCGTTGAAGCACGTCGACATATTAGTGCGAGGGTGCAGGCGTGTCAAGCGCTGTGCGCGAGGGGCGCTTTTTTACTCGCCCGCGGCGCGCGCCCGCTCGAGGCCGTCCAGGAGCAGGTCGAGTCCGAACTCGAATTCGTCCGCGTAGTCGTAGCCCGGCTGCAGTACGTGCTGGATGGTCAGCTCGGCCAGGTGAGGGAAATCGCGCACCGGGAACTGGCGCAGGAAGTCCTCCGCCACCTCAGCGACCTCCTCTGACGACTTGAACGGCAAGCTTTTCTGCTGCAGGGCGAAGCCGTAGATATAGCTGTCCAGGAGGGAGTACGCGTGCGCGGCCAGGGCGATCGAGAAGCCGGCCTCGCGCAGACATCCGAGCACCGCGTCGTGGTGGCCGAGCGTCGCGGCGCCGGGTCGGTTGCGCGACTCCAATAACCCGATCGCCCATGGGTGGCGCGCCAGGACCGCCCGCGCAGTGACTGCCCGCTGGCGCATGGCCGTCGCCCAGTGCACGTGCCGCGGCGGCAGGCCGATCTCGCCGAACACGAGATCGACCATGCCGTTCACCAGGTCGTCCTTATTGGCCACGTGGTTGTACAGTGACATGGCCTCGACCCCAAGCTGCTGGCCGAGCTTACGCATGCTCAGCGCCTCGAGGCCGCCAGTGTCGGCCAGGTCGAAGGCGGCGCGCAGCACCCGCTCGCGGCTCAGCGGCGTGCGGGGCTCGGCGCGCGTGGCCATCTGCTTCACGGGCTCGTCGTCCTCAAAGCGTACAGCGTAAGTCGATCCGCCCACAGGTCTTGACAGGTTGATACTTACAGTGTATACGTACGACGTAAGCTTACATTGTACGTGCCGGCGCGTGGCGGCTGGCCAAGGCATAAGGAGAGTGCATGGTAAAGGTGTGTATCGTGGGTGCCTCCGGGAAACTGGGGCACTATATGGTCCAGCACGCGCTGGATCGAGGATATGAAGTGATTGGCGTGTGCCGTGCGCAAAGCGTCGCCAAGCTGGAGCGGTTCAAGGGACGCATCACGGTCTTGCCCGGCGCAACCGACGATCGCGAGGTCATCAAACGCGCTGTCGCCGGGTGCGACGCGGTGCTCACGGTGCTGGTCCCGCGCGGCGTCCATGGCTACGCGACAGGGACAGCCCAGGCGGTGCTCGACTATGCCCGGCCCGAAGCGCGCCTCGTTTTCTCATGCGGCTGGCACATCACGCGCGACGGCCAGGACGTGTACTCGCGGCGACTCAAGACGATCGTAAGTGTCTTCGGCCCGATCGCACGGCTTACGCGCTTCGCCGATCTCGACGATCAGGTGGAAGCGTGCCGGCGCGTGTTTGCCAGTGCCACGCGCTGGACAGTCGTGCGCGGGAGCGACCTCGAAGAGGGCGAGAGCCAGGGCGTGCCGGTGTGGAGCCGGCATGTGGGCGACGCCATCCTCGAGAGCAACAGCACCCGCCGCGTGGACTTCGCCCTGTTCATGGTGGCAGCCATTGAGAACGACGAGCTGGTCCACGAGGCCCCGGCGATCGTTGGCCGCCAGACTCCTTCGGCGCTGATGGGTTTGACGGCGCGCGCGAGCGCTCAGTAGCGTGTCCGAGTGCCCGACTCCGAGATCGGTATTGGCATCATCGGCTCGGGTTACATGGGCCGCACCTATGCCGAGTGCGTGGCGCGCTACAACACTGGCGCGCGGCTCGTGGCGGTGGCCGGCGGGTCGCGCGCGCCCGGCCTCGCGGCTGACTATGGCGTAGCCAGCGAGGGCTCGATCGAGGCGCTGCTCGAGCGCACGGACGTCGACGCGGTCATCATCACCTCACCGCAATCGGCGCACCGCGACCAGACCCTCGCCGCCGCCGAGCGGGGCAAGCATGTGCTGGTCGAAAAGCCGATGGCCATCTCGAGCGCCGAGTGCACGGAGATGATCGACGCCTGCCGAGCGGCGGGCGTCGCGCTCTCGGTCATCAAGCCGTGGCGCTATCGCGGTTCCACGCGCGGGCTGTACGAGTGCATCCAGCGCGGCGACATCGGCGACGTGCGCATGATCAGCCTGTGGTGGCTGTATCCGCGCATTCCGTTCATTGGCAAGGAGTGGTTTCGCGATCCACGCGAAGGCGGACTTTTCCTGGACGCGGGGTCACACTGCTTCGACTTCATGCGCTGGGTGGCGGGTGCCGAGCCGACGCGGCTGTACGCGCAGCTGGCGACATACAACCAGGACAGTGAGACGCCGCGCAGCACGATGACCACGGTCACCTTTGCGAACGGCGTCATGGGCAGCTTGTGGCTGAGCTACGAGGTGCCCGAGCCGGGCTGGGAGAACACCAACTTTCGTGCGCGCGTGGTGGGCGAGAAGGGCAATCTCGACGCGCACGGCTACGGCCAACTGCAGCTGGCCAGCGGGCACGCGTGGGAGACGCTGTACGAGCAAGGGCCAATGGACTTCATCAATCGACCGATGGAGCGTGTGCGGCTCGAGGCGTTCTTTGCCATGACGCAGGACTTCATCGACGCGCTCCGCGACGGTCGCGAGCAGCCCGTCCGCGGCGAGGACGGCCTGGCCGCGGTAATGATGGTCGAAGCCGGGTATCGGTCACACACACTCGGACAGGCCGTCGCGCTCGGCGCAGGCACCGCTCCGGATTCGACAGGCTCACTATGAACGGTTCCTGCTAGCGCCGGCCGGCGCAGGTCTGGCGTTCGATTGTCATCCTGAGCTGGCGAAGAGCCTGTCCTTGAGCGAAGCGAAGGAATCCGCTTGCCGAAACCGCCCCAGCCCGCGGATCCTTCGCTGCGCTCAGGATGACAATCGAACGCCGGCCCGCGGATCCTTCGCGGAGCTTGTC
>DASXRR010000097.1:0-14277 GCA_036506475.1 Chloroflexota bacterium | reverse complement strand
GGCCGTGATGCCGCGTCACCCGTCATGGATGCGCCCGAAAGCGTCACGCGAACCGTCACGGATGCCCCGGAAAGCGTCACGCGAACCGTCACGGATTCCGCGTCCACTGTCACTGCTTCGGCCGAGGCCACCGCGGATTCTGCGCCGGCCCGCAGCGCACCGCCGCCCGACGCAGCCGTGCCGTCATCGGTTACGCCAACGCCGCCACCCGGCCGTGATGCCGCGTCAACCGTCACGGATGCGCCCGAAAGCGTCACGCGAACCGTCACGGATGCGCCGGAAAGCGTCACGCGAACTGTCACGGCTGTGACTCCAGGCGTCACGCGAGTCACTGACGTCACGGCTAAGGCCACGCCCGTCGCGCGGCGGCTGCTGGCCGAGCATGGCCTTGCACCGAGCGCAATCGGCGAGGGCAGGCGGGTAACCAAGGCGGACGTATTGGGCTACCTCGAACGCCGCACGCCCAAGGCTGAGCCGCGGCCGAGCCTGGTGCCGCTCAGCAGCATGCGCAAAGCGATCGCCGAGCACATGGTCCGCGCCAGCCAGACCATCCCGCACGGCCAAACCGTGATGCAGGCCGACGTGACGAGACTTGCCGCATGGCGTGACCAGCACAAAGCTGACTTCGAGGCCGAGCACGGGGCGCCGCTGACCTACACGGTGTTGTTCGTACACGCGCTCGCCCGAGCGCTCACCGTGCGCGCGCAGCAGGTCGACCTCGGTGTGGCCGTTGCGTTGGACAACGGCTTGATCGTGCCCGTCATTCGCGCCGCCGACAGCCTGACGCTCGGCGAAACGGCGTGCGCCTTGGCCGACCTGGCCAGCCGTGCCCGAGCCGGCAAGCTTCAGCCGGCCGAAACGCAGGGCGCGCTGATGACCGTGACCAATGTCGGCTCGTTCGGCAATCTGTTCGCGGCGCCGATCGTGCCGCTACACCAGATCGGCATCCTCGGCCCGGGCCTGGTCGAAGGGCGACCACTGCCAGCCCCCGATGGCGGCATCCGTATCGGCGCGAGCTGTTGGCTCACGCTGATGTTCGATCGACGTGAGTTCGACGATCTCAGCGCCGACCGGCTTCTGCGCGCGGTGGTCGACAACCTGATCAGCCCGCGCTGAGTTTAGCCTCGAGCTGGCCGAGCAGGCGCATCGCGGGTAGCACGTCGGCCACGCTCGACTTTGGCGCGCGCTGTTCCTGAATGGCCGCGAAGAACTCGCGATCCTCGAGCTCGATGCCGTTCATCGACACGTCGACCTGTGAAACATCGATTGGTTTGTCATTGCCGTCGACGAGATCGTCGTACAAGGCCTTGTACGTGCCGTTGTCGCAAATGTAGCGAAAGAATGAGCCAAAAGGCCCGTTGTTGTTGAACGACAACGACAACGTCAGAATGGCCCCAGACGCCACTTTGAGCTGAATGCTCATATCCATGGCAATCCCCAACTCAGGATGCATTGGTCCTTGAATCGCGTTGGCAATAACTGGTAGTTCGCCCATTTGATGCATGAACAGGTCGACCGTGTGACACGCGTGATGCCATAACAGGTGATCGGTCCACGAGCGCGGCTGGCCAGCCGCGTTCATGTTCGTGCGGCGAAAGAAGTACGTCTGCACGTCCATCTGCTGGATCGTCAGCTCGCCCGATTTGATGCGCGTGTGAACCCATTGATGGCTCGGATTGAAGCGCCGCACGTGGCCGGCCATGGCGACCAGGCCGGTCTGCTTCTGTACGGCGTCGATACGCTCGGAGTCGGTGACGGAATCGGCGATCGGGATTTCGATCAAAACATGCTTGCCGGCACGCATGACCTGTTCGGCCTGGTTGGCATGGACCTGGGTAGGGCTGGCCAGAATGACCGCCTCGAGGCCGGGCTGGGCGAGCGTCTCGGCGAGCTCTGAGGTCCAGTGCGGAATGTTGAACTTTCTGGCGATTTCCGCAGTGCTCGCGGGTCGCCCGCCCGTGAGCGAGATGACCTCGATACCCGGGATGTTGCGGACGGCCTCGAGGTGGCGCTGGCCAAAAGCGCCTTGTCCTGCCAGAGCGATCTTCATTGCGGCTTATTGTGTCCAATGTCATCACGAGCCTGCGAGGTGAATCCCGTGCCCTGAGGAGTTCGCGCCGAACCGTGGAAGGGAGAATCTCGTGGCTGAATGTCGCATAAGCGCGAGTGACCTGCGCGCGAGATTC
This sequence comes from Chloroflexota bacterium, assembly GCA_036506475.1. GTDB lineage: Bacteria > Chloroflexota > UBA6077 > UBA6077 > CF-72 > CF-72. Next base: position 12,091 of record DASXRR010000097.1, on the reverse strand, counting down.
CGCGCACGCTCGGAATGACACGTGGCGGAGCCGATAGGCGCTCAGGCGGCGAGTGGCGCGCAGCGCTCCCCCGCCCCGCAGACGCTGTACGAGCAAGAGTGCGCAGGCTCACCCGATCCGGACAACGCTAACGAACACGAGTGCTGCTCCCCCCGACCCAATGCGCTGTACGAACACGAGTGGGGTGAAAAGGCTGTGCTACCTGGTCACGCTGGCGGCGGCGCGTTCTTGTTCGATCAGCACCCGGCGCAGGATTTTGCCCGCGGCGGATTTGGGGATGGCGTCGATGAACTCCAGCTTGCGGATCTTCTTGTGCGGCGCGACGCGCTCGGCGACGAAGGCCATGATGTCCTCGGCCGCAACGGGCGTCTTGGCCACGACGAAGGCTTTGGGAATCTCGCCGGCCTCTTCGTCCGGGCTCGGAATCACCGCGGCATCGGCGACCGCGGGATGGCCGAGCAGGATCGCCTCGAGCTCCGCGGGCGCCACCTGCATGGCCTTGAACTTGATCAGCTCCTTGAGGCGGTCGACGATGAATATGTCGCCCTCGTCGTCCACGTAGCCGATGTCGCCCGTGTGCAGCCAGCCATCGCGATCGATCGTCGCCGCGGTCGCATCGGGCTTGTTCAAGTAGCCCTGCATATTGAGCGGGCCGCGCACCCAGATCTCGCCCTGCTCGTTGCGCCCGACTGCCTCGCCACTGGCCGGGTCGACCACGACGCACTCGGTGTTTGGCAGCAGCGTGCCGCCGGCGGTCGGCTTGAGCGCACCGGGCTCGCACGAGCCAACGTGCGTCGCGCCCGAAACCTCGGTCATGCCGTACGCCTGGAAGAGCTTCGTGCCGAGGCGGGCGGTGAAAGCTTCGGCAACCGGTCCGCCGAGCGGTGCAGCCGCCGACAGCGCCCATTTCGCCGACGAGATGTCGTATTTCTCGACAATCGGATGCTTGGCCAATGCCAGCGCGATCGGCGGCACCAGGTGCAGGTACGTCACGCGGAAGCGCTGAATCATCTCCAGGTACTGCTCGAGATCGAAGCGCGCCATGGTCACGACCGTTGCCCCGCGCCACAGCGCGAAGTCGAGGAACATGACGATCCCATAGATATGGAAAAAAGGCAGGAACGCGAGCAGCGTGTCATTCTCGGTTGGGAACGCGAGGTCCGGTCGGGCGCCGGCCAACGTCAGCTCGGCCACCAGGTTGCGATGTGTAAGCATGACGCCCTTGGGCAGGCCGGTCGTGCCACTCGAGTACGGCAGCGTCACCAGATCCCTGGTCGGATCGATCGAAACGGTGGGCGGCTCCGCGCCACTCGTGAACAGACTGGCGAACGGCGTCGCGCCCTCGGCCTCGCCGAAGACGAATAGCTCCTGTACTGTCGAGACGCTCTGGGCGGCGGCGCGAGCCTTGTCGAGCAGCGGGCCGACGGTCAGCAGGTATTTGGCGCTGCAGTCGCGCAATTGCTGCGCGAGCTCGTCGGGCGTGTACAGCGGATTCACGGTCGTCGTGGTGCCGCCGAGGGTGGCCACGGCGTGGAAAGCGACGGCGTACTCGGGCACATTGGGCGCGTAAATCGCCAGGACGTCGCCCCTGGTGAAGCCTCTGGCGGCGAGACCAGCCGCACACCGTTTGATGGCGCCCAACAACTGTGCATACGTGATGGTGCGCCCGCTGGCGCCGTCGACGAGGGCGGGCTTGTCGCCGCGCTCAGCGGCCCTGGCGAGGACGAAGTCGGTGAGCGGCACGTTCGGAATGTCGACGTCCGGGAATGCGCTGCGGACGATGCGCGCGTCAGTGCGCGCGATGCTGTCGGCGACCATTGGTGGTTGGTCCCCTCCCCCGTTGGAATTTCGACCGGTTGGCCTAGTATGCCGGGCCGTGTCAAGGCAGCGTCTGCTCAACGCTGCTCAATATCATGAGCGCTCAATATATTGAGCGGTGCTCAGTATCCTGAGCAGGCTGATCAGTCGCGCGGCCCGCGGCTGTCCTGGTACGCCTGCCGAAATTGAGCAGCGCGCGAGTGCAGCTGCGCCGCCCAGGCCGCTGTTCGCGGACGAATGGCGGCCGCGGCCGCGGCGGCCACGTCGGGCGTCACGCCCAGTCGCACCAGCGCGGCCGCGTCGCCGGACTGCAGCGCGTCGACCTCGTCCGAGCTCAGCGCGTACTGGCGGCACAGCTCATCCGGCCACTCGAGCACGATGCGATACAACCGCCCATCGGCCTGTAAACGCGCAACTACTGCCTCGAGGTCTGCTAGCACAGCGCCCAGGAATCAGTCGGCGGTGATGCCGTCCATGCGCGCCAGGACACTGAGCATGATCTCGTCGGTGCCGCCGCCGATCGACAGCAGTCGGCTGTCGCGGAAGAAGCGACTCGTCCACGTCTCGTCCATGTAGCCGATGCCACCGTGAAACTGGAGGCACGTGTCGGCGACTTTGCGGACCAGCCGGCCGGCGGTCAACTTGGCCACGGTCGCAAAGCGGGTGGCGTCTTGGCCGGCCATGATGGCTTCGGCGGCGGCGTAGTTGTAGTGGCGCAGCAGGTCGAGCTCGGCCGTCAGCTCGGCCATGTGGTACTGGATCCACTGGTGCTCGACGAGCGGTTTGCCGAAGGCTGTGCGCTGGCGCAGGTAATCGAGTGTGCGCTGGATCGCGACCTCGCACTGGCCGACGGCCATGTAGCTGGCGATCAGCCGTTCGTTCTGAAATTGCTGCATCTGCTGCTGAAAGCCGCGGCCGATCGCGCCAATCGTGTTCGAGACGGGCACGCGCGCATCGACGAACGACAGCTCGGCCGTGTCGGATGAGTGATTGCCCAGTTTGCGCAGCGTGCGACTGACCTTAAAGCCTGGCGTATCGGTCGGAAAAACGACTTGTGACATGCCGCGGTAGCCGCGCTCGTCGCCGGTTCGTACCAGCAGACACAGCCAATCCGCCTGGGCACCGTTGGTGATGTACAGCTTGCTGCCGTTGATAATGAAGTCGTCGCCGTCGCGCACGGCGCGTGTCTGGATGGCCGCGACATCCGAGCCGGCGTCGGGCTCGGTGACCGCGACGGCCGCGACGTGCTCACCGCGCAGTGCGGGCGTCAGGTAGCGCGTCTTGAGCTCGGGGGAGCCGTAACGCGCGAGCGACGGTGTGGCCATGTCGGTGTGAACGGCGATGGCCATCGGCACGCCGCCGCATTGAGCGCGCCCGAGCTCCTCGCCGAGGATCACCGTGAACGAGTGATCTACGCCTTGACCGCCATCTTCGGGCGCGTACTCGAGACCAAAAAGGCCGAGCTGGGCCAGCTTCGGGAAGAGGTCGTGGGCGGGAAAGCCGTGCCGGTCCTCCCACTCATCAGCAAAGGGATCGATTTCGTGCTGGACGACGTCGCGCACCGTGCGGCGGAACATTTCATGTTCAGTGGTGAACTGCATCCCCTACCTCAACAGTGCGCGCGGCACATCGACGTGTTGTGCGCGCAAGTATTCGCCCAGGCTTTTGGCCTGTGGATCGTAACGCGTGCTGTCGCCGACACCTCGCCCAAGCAAACCATCGACGACGAAGTTCAATGCGCGTAGATTGGGCAGCTCGAAGCGGTGTAACGGCAGCGTGGCCGCTTCGGGCACCAGAGTGCGCAGGCAATCGACGCTCAGCGTGGCGGCAAGCCAGGCGTAGGCGGCGTCGGATTCGACCCACACTCCGACGTTCGCGCGGCCGGCCTTGTCGCCCGAACGGGCGCCCGCGACGCGGCCGAGGGGCACATGGACGAGCTCATCCCGCGGCCAGGATGTGGTGAACGCGGGCGTGACAACGGGTGCGGCAGGCGACGACGTTGGTGTACATGGCACCTCGGCCACAGCCTGGCCATCGACGAACACGCGCTGGCAGACAAGCTCTGAGGCGACGGTTGTGGGCCAGAACACGCCGTAGGGCTGGGCGTCGCCCGGCGGCGTGGTGGTGAACAGGCCCGGGTAGCTTGACAACGCCATCTCGATCGCGCGGCTGGAGAAGGCTCGGCCGACCTTGCGCTCGTCGCGGTCCTTGACCGTGATCCGCAGCTCGTCGTTTCGTACTTCAACTGAGGTCGCCTCAAAGTACGACGCGCCGCCCGGGAACGCCGACCACAGCGTCCGCAGTGCAACGTCGGCCTTGGCGTCGAGCTCGAGACCGGTCAAGACGAACGTCATGCTGTTGCGAAATCCGGCCGGAAAGGTCAGGCCGACCTTGAGTCGCGTCGGCGCGGGCTCACCGCGCACCCCCGCGACGCGCACTCGATCGGGCGCGTCCTGAGCCAGCTGAATCGTGTCGAAGCGGGCGACGACGTCGGGATTGACGTAGGCGGGCGAGTCGATCTCGTACAGCAGCTGGGCGGTGACCGTGCCGACTGACACCAGGCCGCCCGTACCAGGGTGCTTGGTAATGACCGCTGAGCCATCTGATTCGAGCTCGGCCAGCGGAAAGCCACAGTGCTCGATGCCCGGGACCTCCTGGAAGAAGGCGTAGTTGCCACCCGTCGTTTGCGCGCCACACTCGAGGATGTGGCCGACCGCGACCGCGCCGGCGAGCTGGTCCCAGGCGTCGCGCGCCCAGCCGAAGCGCCAGATGCCTGGTCCGACGACGAGCGAGGCGTCGGTAACGCGACCCGTGATGACCACGTCGGCGCCATGCTGCAGCGCCGCGGCGACGCCGAAGCCGCCCAGGTAGGCATTCGCGGTACTGGGCTGATGCGCCAACGGCTCGGCCGTATCGAAGTGCTGAAGCGACTCGCCCGCCGCGCGCAGCTCGTCCAGGCGCGGCAGCAGATCGTCGCCTTCCAGGTAGGCGATGTGCGGGTGCAGTCCCAGTCCACCAGCCAGCTCAGCCAGGGCCGCGGCGCAGCCGGCGGGGTCCAGTCCACCAGCATTGGAGACGATCTTGATGCCGCGCTCGAGGCACGTGCCGAGCACGTCCTCCATCTGGCGCAGAAAGGTGCGCGCGAAGCCAGCGCCGGTCTGACGCTCGCGCTGACGCGCCAGAATAAGCATCGTCAGCTCGGCAAGCCAATCGCCGGTCAGCACGTCGATCGGCCCGCCGTCGACCATCTCGCGCGCCGCCGACAGGCGATCGCCGAAGAAGCCGCTGCAGTTGGCGATGCGCAGCGGCGTCATGGTCCGAGCACGATCAGGACATCGTGCGCGTCGACGCGCTGGCCAGCCTTGACGCGCACCTCGGACACCGTCCCGTCGGCACTCGCGGCAACGGCATGTTCGATTTTCATCGCGTCGAGGATGACGAGCGGCTGGCCGCCGCGGACGCGGTCGCCCGGCTCGACCAACACTGCGACCACGGTGCCGGGCAGCGGCGCGGTCGGGCCCGTGGCAGCGGCGGTGTCGGTGGTCTCGGCGAAGCGCGGCGCATCGTCGAGGCGCGTCTGCCAGCCTCGGCCATTGACATAATGCTCAGTGCCATACGAGTACACCGTGTAGCGGCCCAGGACACCGTCGACTTCGAGATCGATCCGTTCGTCGGCCACACCGTGCACGCGGCTCGCAACCTCGACGCCATCGACGCATCCGCTCTCTGGCGAAATGCGGTGGCCGCCGAGTTGTAGCTCGGGCGGCGCGACGGGAGTGTTGCGCCAGCCGGGCGGCACAAAGCGCAGCGTCTGCCGCGCCCGAAGCCGCCGCTCGCGCAGGACCAGCGCCGCGGCCAGCGCGTGCACTCGGACGATGTCCGGCGGCGGGCCAACCGTGAGCAAATCGGGCTCATGCGCCAGAAAGTCCGTGGCCAGCTCGGCGGCACCGAATGTGGCACTCTCGAGAACGGCCACGAGCGCGTCGCGATTTGTCTGGACGCCGTGCACCGCCAATCCTCGCAGACCGCGGCCGAGGCGCGCCGACGCCTCCTCACGCGTCGCGGCGTGGGCGACCGCCTTGGCCAACAGACCCTCGAAGAGCGGGCTGATCTCGCTGCCCGAATCGACGCCGCTGTCCCAGCGCAGCGGCGTGTCATCCGGATGAAAGCGATGCACCCGGCCGACACTCGGCTGGAAGGCCTGCGCCGGGTCCTCGGCATACAGGCGTGCCTCGATGGCGTGCCCGGTCGCCGTAAGCCCCTGCTGGGTGAAGGGCAGTGGCCTGCCACACGCGATTTCCAACTGCAGGCGGACGAGATCGAGCCCGGTGATGGCCTCGGTGACCGGATGCTCGACTTGCAGGCGCGTGTTCATTTCGAGGAAAACGATCTGCTCGCCTTTGACCAGGAATTCGACGCTGCCCGCGCTCGAGTACTCGATGGCATTTGCTAGCGCGAGCGCGGCTTCGAACAAGCGCGCACGGACACCCGGCGCGAGCCATGGCGCGGGCGCCTCCTCGATCAGCTTCTGGTGTCGGCGCTGGATCGAGCAGTCGCGATCGAACACATGGACGCGGCAGCCGTGCTGGTCGCCGAGGACCTGGACTTCGACATGCCGCGCGCTGTCGAGGCACGGCTCCAGGAAGACGGTCTCGTCGCCGAAGCTGGCCGCGGCTTCGCGGCGCGCCGACGCCAGCGCTTCTTCGAGCGCAGCGGCTGAGTCGACCCGACGCATGCCGCGTCCGCCGCCGCCGGCCGCGGCCTTAATCAGCACCGGATACTCGAAGTCATCGCCCGGCTCGAGCGACGGCAGGACCGGCACGCCCGCGGCACTGGCAATGCGCTTGGCTTCGAGCTTGTCGGCCATCGCGCGCATCGCCTCGGGCGGTGGACCGACAAAGGTCAGTCCCGCGTCCAGGCAGGCTTGCGCGAACGCGGCGTTCTCGCTCAGAAACCCATACCCAGGGTGGATCGCGTCGGCGTGCGCGCGCTGCGCCGCCGCGATGAGCGCAGCGCTGTCGAGGTAGCTGCCGATCGGAAGTGCCGCATCGGCCTCATGGACGAATGGCATCGCCCGATCCGGCTCGGCGAACACGGCAATGCACTCGATGCCCATGGCGTGCGCGCTGAGTTGAATTCGTCGCGCGATCTCGCCACGATTGGCAATCAGCAACCTGCGCATGCGGCTCACATACGGAAGACGCCGAAGCTCGTGGCGCCCTGCACGGGCGCGCTGTGTGCAGCCGACAGAGCCATGCCAAGGACGGTGCGGGTCTGGCGCGGATCGACGATCCCGTCGTCCCAGAGATGGCCCGTCGCGTACAGCGCGGTCGATTCGCGCTCGATCTGCTCCTCGATGCTGCCGCGCATTGCCGCGTCGGCCACTTCGTCGTAGGCGCGGCCGGCGCGCTCGGCCGCGGTGCGCTGCACGATCGACAGCACGCCAGCGAGCTGCTTGCCGCCCATGACGGCGATGCGGTGACTGGGCCAGCTAAAGACGAAGCGCGGCTGGAAAGCGCGTCCCGACATGCCGTAGTTACCCGCGCCGTAGCTCGCGCCGACCATCAGCGTGATGTGCGGCACTGTCGAATTCGACACGGCGTTGATCAGTTTGGCGCCGTCCTTGATGATGCCGCCCTGCTCGTAGCGGGTGCCGACCATGAAACCCGTCACGTTCTGCATGAACACCAGCGGGGTTGCGCGGCGATTGCACAGCTGAATGAACTGCGCGCCTTTGTGCGATTCCTCGGAAAAGAGGATGCCGTTGTTGGCGACGATGCCCACCGGAAAGCCGCACAGCTCACCCCAGCCTGTGACGAGCGTTGAGCCGTAGAGTGATTTGAACTCCTCGAACAACGAGTCGTCGAGCGTGCGGGCCAGGATTTCGCGAACCTCGAACGGCACGCGTGGATCGGCCGACGCGACGCCGAGCAGCTCATCTGTGTCGCGTTGCGGCGGCACCGGATCAGGTTTCGGCGACGGGCCCAGTTTGCGCCAGCGCAGATGGCGCACAATCTCGCGTCCGATGCGCAGCGCGTCGGGCTCGTCGAGAGCCAGGTAGTCGGCCAGCCCCGAAGTGCGCGCGTGCATCTCGGCGCCGCCGAGCTCCTCCTCGTCGGCGTCCTCGTCGATGGCCATCTTGACCAGCGGCGGACCACCCAGGTAGACGCGCGCGGTGCCGCGCTGAAAGACGGTGTAGTCGCTCATGCCCGGCATGTACGCACCGCCCGCTGTCGACGAGCCAAACACGAGCGTGATCGTCGGAATGCCCGCGGCCGAGAGCTGGGTCAGCTCGCGGAAGATCGCGCCGCCGGGCACGAAGATCTGAGCTTGCTTGGGCAGGTCAGCGCCGCCAGACTCGGTCAGATTGATGAGCGGCAGACGATTTTGTCGGCAGATCTCGAGGGCGCGCAGCGCCTTGGCCACACTGCTCGGTCCCTGGGCACCGCCACGCACCGTCGGATCGTTAGCCAGAACCAGGCACTCGGTGTCTTCGACGAGACCGATGCCGCTGACGAGGCCGCCGCCCAGCGGGTCGTCCGTTCCCCAGCCAGCGAGCGGCGAGAGCTCGAGAAAGGGTGAATCCTCGTCGAGCAGCAGGTCGATGCGTTCACGCACGAGTAATTTGCCGCGTTCGCGGTGGCGCTCGACGTACCGCTCGCCACCGCCCTCGAGCGCGGTCTGCTGGGCGCGCTGGACCGTCTCGAGCAAGCCCAGCATCTCGGCGCGATTACGCCGATACGTCTCGGACTGCACGTCGAGCTGGCTGCGCAAGGCCCGCACGGCGCAAGCGTACAGGGGCCGAACGGCCGTCACCGTGTGCGGTATCGTCCCAAGGCTATGTTCGGCGTTCGGCTGGTGGTTCTCGCGTGTCTATCACTGCTCGTGGTCGGCGGCGTGCGCGCCGATCCGTCCTCGCCATGGCTGCCGGGGCCCGATGCCTCGGGCGACGATACCTATGCCGGCTTTGTCGATGCGCCCGCCGTTGGCCAGACGGTATCCACGACGGCGGCGTTCGAGGTGCGCGGCTGGGTCGTCGATCAAACCGCCAGCGGCTGGGCGGGCATCGACCAGGTGCAGGTTTACGCAGGGCTGATGAACCAGGGCGGCCACAAGCTGGCCGACGCGGTCATCGTCCTGGATCGGCCCGACGTTGCAGCGGCGCTGGGCAACCCGTTTTTCGCGGCTTCGGGGTTCGCGGCGTCGGTGCCGCCGGGCGCGCTGCCTGTTGGCACCGGCACGCTGAGCGTCTACACCCACTCGCCGAGCAGAGGCTGGTGGTATCGCACGCTCGACGTCCAGGTGTCTGCGACAGCTCAGGCGCCGGCGCCCGTCGCAGTGCCGCTGGCGCGACCGTTCAGCGACGACCCGTTGCTCGTGGTCGAAGCGCCGCTGCCTGATGAGGTCATCGCGTCGTCTGTATCGACTTTCGTGGTGCACGGCTTTGCCATCGATCGCAACACCGAGCCCAACGCAGGTATCGGCAACAGCGGCGTGAGCCGCGTTCAGATCTACCTCGACGGTGGTCGGCGCGATGGCACCTTCATCGGCGACGCTCAGCTGGGCAAGAGCAGCCGCGAGGCGACCGGCTACGGGCCGCGCTGGAACACCTCAGGTTGGGAGTTCGGGTTTCATCCCAATGACTTCGCCGAAGAGCCCCATGCGCTGTTCATCTACGCGGTCTCGGCGGCGCCGACGGCGAACGAAACGCTGGTTATCGTGCCTATTCGGATCACTTCCGGGCGATGAGGCGCTCGCGCGTAAACAGCTGTCGCGACCACCACACAACAAGTACGTCCAATACAAGGAAGAGCGCGGCGACATAGACCAGAGCAAACGCACTGACCAGGAACGAAAATGCTGTCGCGGGGATGAGTAGCAACACTACGGGCAGCACGATCAGACCGTTCAACTGATAGGCAACCCGATAGCCAGATACGCGCGTCGAAATCAAGGCGGCAACGCCGGCGGTAAAGAGCCCCACTAATGGTCCGACGACGAGCAGCGAGAAGAGCCAGTCCGTATCGGCGACCAGGATGCGCGGGTACAGCGGCGACCGCGAAAGCAGCGTCATCAGCCAGAACACCAGCACGCCGAGCCACGTCCCAAAGACCGCGGGGATAACCGACGCGAGCAGCTTGCCGAGCAGCACCTGGCCGGTGTCGATGGGCGAGGCCAACAGTGGCTCGAGGCTGGCGCGCTCACGCTCGCCGACAAAGCTGTCGGCGGCGACCGCGGGCGTGAGCGCCACCGGGATGACCCAGAACAGTGGGATGCTGAACGCCTTGAGCAACGTCTCAAGGGTGGCGGTGCGGTCACCCGTCGGGGCGGGCAGATTGCTCAGCCGTTGGACGGCGGCGGCGGGTAGTTGATCGAGCGCGGCGTTGGTGACCGCGGTGCCGACCGCGCCGGTCTGGCCGCCGAAGGACGTAAACGCCGTCACCCCGGCCAGGGCGCCGACGAGCACAGGCAGCACGATCAGCGGCAAGAGCAGATTCGGGTCGCGCAACGTCTCGCGCAGCTCGCGTTTGGCGACCAGCCAGGCGTGGCCACTTCGCGCCTCGGCGGGCGCAGGGACAGGCGCGGCGATTACTTCGGCCGACGACGTCGCAGCGGTGCCGTTGGGCGTGGCCGGCGCACCGATGAGGGCCAGATAGGCCTCCTCGAGCGACGTCGTCTGCGAGCCCAGCGACAGCACGTCGGCACCGTCGGCCACTGCCAGCCGGACGACCGCCGGGTTTACGTCATCAGGCGCCGCGGCGCGGTAGGTCAAGGTCGTCGGCCCGTCCAGCTTCACATCGGAAACACCCGGTATCTCGAGGAGTCGTTCGGCCAGGCGCGGAGCGGCATGCCGTAGGCGGAGGACGGTCGAAGAAGAGTCGCCGCGCAGCGACGCGGGTGAGCCTTGTGCAATCTGCCGCCCGCCCTGGACGATGCTCAGTCGAGCACACAGTTGCTCGGCTTCGTGCAGGTTGTGCGTGCACAGCAGGACGGTTCGGCCGCGGCGTGCGGCCAGCTCGCGGACGTAGTCGCGCACGCTGCGCGCGGCCTCGGGGTCGAGCGCCGCGGTTGGCTCGTCCAGCAGCAGCACCTTGGGATCCTGGACCAGCGCTCGCGCGATTGCCACGCGCTGCTGCATGCCCTTCGAGAACGCGCGCATCACCGTGGCGCGACGATCCCACAGACCGACCAACCGCAACATCTCCTCGATGCGCGTCGCCCGACCGCGATGCAGGCCATGGACCTGGCTGAAAAAGTCGAGGTACTCGTACGGCGTGAGTCGCGTGTACAAACCCGGTACCTCGGTCAGCAGACCCACCTGCGCACGCACCGCGTGCGGCTCATCGGTAATCGAGTAGCCCGCCACCGTGGCCGTCCCGGCGGTCGGCCTGAGGAGACCGCTGAGCAAGCGCATTGCGGTGGTCTTGCCCGCGCCATTCGGGCCGAGCAGGCCATAGATCTGGCCGGGCTCGACCTCGAACGAGAGTCCCGCCAGCGCGCGGACGGATCCGAACTCCTTGACCAGGCCGTCCGCGAAAATCACTCCGCCGAGTCTATTCGCTCAGGCCCCGCGTCCAACGGGGCGTTCCTGCAGCTGATCGTCGACGTACAGGTCGACCTTCTCGTTGTAAAAAGCCAGCAGGTTGGCAATCTTGGGGCACTCGGCGATCGGGAACGGGTAGTACCAGATCACGTCCTCGTGCACCTTGTCGCCGAGTTTGATCGAGTAGTACTGGGCGGTGCCTTTGTACGGGCACTGCGTCACCCTGCTGCTGGGTACGAGCAGATCGAGCCGGACGTCGACCTTGGGCAGGTAGTAGCGCGTCATCAGACCCGTTTCGAACAGTAAGCGTGGACGACGACTATCGGCGACGACCTCGCCATCGAGCACGACCTTGACGTGGCGCGAGCTATTGAGCACATCGACACGGTGGTACGGATCGCGCGGATAGACGAATACCTCGTCGTCTTCCTCGTACCACGACTCGACCTTCCGCCACTCGAAGCCGACGTAGTCGCGCAGTGGCGCGAACTCCTCGCCATCGGCGGTGTGGCTCCAGGCGATGTCGTCGACACCCGGCAGACTGAAGCGTCGCACGCCGTTTTCGTCCGCAGAGGCGGTGAGCAGGTCAGTCCGCACGTCGCTGCGCGGAAAGTAGTACAGCGGCAGCCGCCGTTCGCCGTAGACCATGACAACGTTCTTGCTATCGACGATGGTCTGGCCACCAACCAGGCCGCGCACCCAGCGCGGACTTTTTTCGATACGAATGGG
>DASXRR010000096.1:0-2897 GCA_036506475.1 Chloroflexota bacterium | reverse complement strand
GGATATCTGCTTCGGCGGCGGCCTCGATAACGGGATTGACTGGGTAGCCGATCAGGCAGGCGACGCCTTCACACTTCAGGATCTGGGCGACGGCGGCTGCGACGTGCATGGTGCTGTGGCTCCTTTCAGATGAGCGAGTGGCCTTGACAGCCGTCGACGGGCACGCAGGCGCCCGTCACCAGACTCGCGCGGTCCGAGCACAGAAAGGCGACGACGTCGCCGACCTCTTCGGCGCGCCCAAAGCGGCCGAGCGGCATGTCCTGGGCGATAAAGCGCGCCATCGCCTCGGGATCGTCGCGCTGGCGACGCCACCAGCTACCGCCCTCGAACGAGATCGACCCTGGCGCCACGGACAGCACGCGCACGTTGTCCGGCGCGAGCTCTTTGGCGAGCGCCTTGGCCAGGCTGATCTGGGCGGCCTTGACGACCTGGTAGCTGCTCGGGCCGCCCATCTCACGGCCGTAGATCGAGGCGATCATGATCACCACGCCCGACTTGCGCTCGCGCATGGCTGGCGTGACCATGCGCGTCAGGCGCAGCGAGGGCCAGAACATCCAGTCGATGGCACCGCCCCACTCCGCGTCCGAGGACGCCAGCCGTGCTGGCGTTCCGCCGCCGGCGTTGTTGACCAGGATGTCGATCTGGCCAAAGGCTCTGGTCGCCTCTTGTACGAGCTTGGTGCAACCCTCTTGCGACGAAACATCGGCCTGGACAGCGGTGACGGTGCCGCCCTCGCTTCTGATCTCGTCGGCAGCCTGGCGCAGCGACTCTTCGGTGCGCCCATTGAGCACCACCTTCGCCCCCTCGCGCGCCAACACCACTGCCGAGGCCTTGCCCAACCCACGACTGGAGCCGGTGATCACCGCGACCTTGTCGCGTAAGCCTAGATCCATAGATTGTTAGGTTACGCCTCGACCGGAGAACGGTAACGAACACGAGTGCGCTGTACGAAGTCTTTCTCTTAGGTTCGTTCGAGAATAGACTTGAGTCCCTCCATGGCCATCCAGGCGCGTTCGCTGGCGGGCAGGAACTCCATCTGCTTGACTGGCGCCTCGACGGCGATCGGCAGATCAGGCGGTAAGGCGCGCACTAACTCCACAAGCGGGAGGCCGCCCTGGCCAGGCAGCAGTCGGTCGCCAGGCTCCAGGCGCATCTGTTCCTCGTTCGGCATGGCCAGCGGTGCGTCGCACAGCTGGGCGTATTCGAACAGCGCGGGATCGACGCGCGCGACGTCGGCCGGCGTGCCGCCCGAGCGGCTCAGGTGTAGCGCGTCGACGAGCACGCGGGCGTTGGGCGCGCCCGTCCGCTGCGCGAAATCGATTGCTTGCTGCAGCGTCGCAACGGCGGTGACCTTGCTGAACTCCAGGCACGGCTTCACGTCGTAACCAGCCGCCATCTCACACAGCGCGGCGAAATTGTCGAAGGCGCGCTGTTGTTCGGGATCGCGACTCAACACCAGCAGCAGGTGAGCGCCGAGTCGCTGCATGACCTCCATCAGGCCCGTATAGCCAGGGATGTGCGTGTCGGGCAACAGCCACACGATCTCGCAGTCCAGGACAGTGACACCCGTGGCGGTAAGGCGCTGCTCGGTCTCGCGGATCAGTGCCTCGTTCGGCCAATCGTCTGGCTTGGGCGCCCGGCTGCCGAGCAAACGTAGTCCAACAGACTGGTAGCCCGTCTCGGCCGCCACCTCGACGTGCTCGGTCAGTGACACGCCGTTTACCGTCAGGTACGCCAGCGAGATACGGCGAGGCATCGGCGAGCGCAGTGTACCCCGGCATACGCCGCGGGCCCCGATGTCGGCGCTGTCACAGGGTTACACTGCGGCATGCTGGGCGCGCTCATCGCATGACGCTGCGCCTGACCACGGCGTTGGGTCAGTACCCACATACAGCGCCGCTCCGCGACGGCCGCGCCACGAGCCCGCAGCTTCACCTCGAGCACCAGGACATCGTGCCCGTCAATCGCGCCTTCCGTCCGATGGTCAATGACCTCGCCTACGACGTGTCTGAGATGGCGCTGGTCACGCTCATGCTCGCCAGAACAAAAGAACGACCGCTGCGCGCACTGCCGGTGGTGCTGATGCGGCAGTCGGCGCACCAGATGCTCACCACGCCCGACGCGTCGCCGATCAAGCAGCCGCACGACCTGGCTGGTAAGACCATTGGGGTCAGGGCGTATACGCAGACCACGGGCACGTGGGTCCGCGGCATCCTCCAGCATCAGTTCGACCTGGATCTGTCGGCGCTACGCTGGGTCACCTTCGAGCCCGCCCATGTCGATGGCTTCGAGGACCCGCCCAACTGCCGCCGCGCCGAGCCAGGCCAGACGCTCCTGGACCTGGTCGTGCACGGCCAGGTCGATGCCGCCGTCGGACTGGAGCCACACCCCGGCCTACGTCCGATCATCGCCGATGCGGAGCAGGAGTTCGTCGAGCAGTCAGGCGTCAGGCCGATCAATCACGTGCTCACCGTCAAAGACGACCTGGCGCAACAGTATCCGTGGCTCACCTCCGAGCTCTTCTTCCTGTTCAGTAGCGCGCGCGAGCGCGCCATCGTCGAAGATCAAGCTGAGCCCGCCGAGTATGGCCTCGACGCCAACCGTCAGGCGATCGAGCTGCTCGCGCGCTACGCTAAGGAGCAAGGCATCACGCCGCGCGCTTTCGCGGCGGATGAGCTGTTCGAGGTTTATTAGACTGACGCTGTGAGAGGGCGCTGATCGATGCTCAAGCAGGACGAGAACGAACTCATTACCCAGGTTGGGCCCGGCACGCCGATGGGCAACTTCATGCGCGAGTACTGGGTCCCCGCGCTGCTCTCATCGGAGCTGCCAACACCTGATTCGGATCCCGTCAGGGTTCTCCTGCTCGGCGAGAAGCTCATCGCTTTCCGCGATAC
>DASXRR010000095.1:0-32796 GCA_036506475.1 Chloroflexota bacterium | reverse complement strand
TCGGAATGCTCTGCGGCAGAAAGGCGAGCACATCCAGCAGTCGCTTGCCGCGCATCTTCGAACGCACGACATACCAGCTGACGAGCGTGACGAGCAGCATGCAGACCGTCGGCGCCGCGAGCGTCAGGATCAGCGTGTTGATCAGCGCCGTCGCGCCTTGCGGATTGGTGAAGATGAACACGTAGGCCTCGAACGTGATGCGGTTGAGCGCCTGCGCGCTGGGCACGGCGTAATACGGCTGAATGCTGGCCCAGACCATCACGAAGAACGGCGCGATGACGACCACGGCCAGGTAAATCCAGACCAGCGCGGCGGCGATGAAGCGGAACTTCCCAATCTTCATCACCCGCGGCCGATACGCCTTGCCGGTCACCGTGCTGAACTTCTCGATGCGGCGTGTGAGGCGGCTATAGAAGTAGACCGAGACGAGCGCCATCAGGATGAAGACGATGCCAATCGAGCTGGCAATCGCGCCGTCATCGGTCCTGTTGAGCAGGTAGACCTTCGTCGACAGCAAATGGATGTTGGCCGGCAGGCCCATGATCGCCGGCACCTCGAAGCTTTCGAGGCTGCCTGTCAGCGAGTACACGAACGCCGCGAGGATGCCGGGCAGCATCAGCCGCAGCGTGATGCGTCGCGCCACCTTGCTCGCCGACGCGCCCGCGACCATCGCCGCTTCCTCGAGCGACGGGTCCATGTTGCGGAAGATGCCGACCGTCATGAGGAAGACCACGCCGACGCCGCGAATGGCGTCGACGAAGATCATCCCGCCCATGCTGTACGCCTGAATGGGGACGCCGGTGAAGCCGATGCCAGCCCAGCTCGTCAGCAGGCCGTTGTCCTTGCCGAACAGCCCGAGCAAGCCCAGGTTGAACAGTCCGATGCGCGGACTGAGCAGCAGCACCCAGGCGATCGAATACAGCAGCCCCGGCATGGCGATCGTGAGCGGCACGACGGCGTACGCGAAGTTCTTCATCGGCATGTCGGTGCGCTCGACCATGAACGCGAAGAACACGCCCAGGACCATGGACAGCATGGTCGAGAAGAACGCGAAGATGATCGTGTTGCCGATGACCGCCCACGTGGTCGGGCTCGACCAGGCGCGGACGAGGAACTGCGCTGACAGCTCCGCTGGTCGAGCCGTGGGGCCAATGCCGAGCGCCGTCGCGATGACCAGCGCCAGTGGCACCAGGATGAGGTTGGCGATGACGACGAAAAGGATGATGAAGACGATCGCTTGCGGGGTGAGCCGGGCGCGCAGCGGCAGCGGCCAGAGGCGCGGCAGCGCTCGCGCAGGGCGAGTTTCGACTCGAAGCGCGTCCACGCGCGACACGGTACCGCGTAGCGAGACGTTATTCAAACGGAAACGCGCGGGCTTGTACTATCGCGCGTAGGGGGTATCTGTGGAGATGCAGCTCACCTCGCGGCGACGTTTCTTGCACTTTTTGGGACTGGCATCAGGTGCAGGGTTGCTCGCCGCTTGCTCGCAAGCAGCACCTGCCAGCCCGACTGCCGCGCCCGCCCCGCCGCGGCCGACAACCGCCCCACCGGCTGCGCCGACGACCGCTCCAACCACCGCTCCAGCGGCCGCGCCAACCGCGGCGCCGAAGCCAGCCGCGGCCCCGACCACGGCACCGGCCGTCGCCGCGGCGCCTACGGCGCCACCCGCGGCCAAGCCCGGCCAGGCCGTGCCCAAGGACTCGCCGGCCATCGCCACTCTGTACGAGGCGGCGAAGAAGGAAGGCACCGTCTCGTGGTGGGACCAGCACGAGCAGAGCGTGGCTGGCAAATTCACCGACGCTTTCCAGAAGCAATTCCCAGGTGTCACGGTCGAGTTCTTCGAGGGCACCCAGGACGTGCTCAAGGCGCGCTCGATCCAGGAAGCGCGGGCGGGTCGCGTGTCGTTCGACTTCATCGACACCGGCCAGAACTGGCCGTCGTACCAGGACGCGGGCATCGTCAGCGACAAAACAGACTTCACCGACCTGCTGGTCTCGGCCGGCGTCGACAAGTCGTTCATCGTCAACGGCACCTACTCGCCCGAGTTCACCGTGTATGGCGCGGCCTACAACACCGACCTGGTCAAAGCGGGTGATCTGCCGGATAGCCTGGCTGGCTTCGCCGACCCGAAGTGGAAGGGCCAACTGGCCGTCGAGGCCCGGCTGCGGCCATATGTCTACGGCACGCCATTCCTGGGCGGCGAAGAAAAAGTCGTCGACATGCTCAAGAGTCTCAAAGAGAACAACCCGCGGCCGACCGACGGCGACACCAAGAGCCAGGGTCTGCTGGTCGCCGGCGAATTCCCGGTCCTGGTCGGGGCGTACCTCCAGCGGCTGATCATGATGAAGGACAAGCCGTGGGGCTTCGTCAATTTCAAAGAGGTGTGGTCGAATGTGCCCGGGCCGGGCTACATCGTGCCCCTGGGCGCGCCGCACCCGAACGCGGGCAAGCTCTTCTTGTGGTGGTTCATGTCGCCCGAAGGTCAGGCGCTGACCGACTCGTTGCGCTTCAAGGGCAACCCGGCGCCAGGCACCGGCACGGGTCCATCGAAGTATCTCGAGGAGCACAAGATCGCCATCAAGTTCGCGCCGCGCGAGTACGAGGATAATTACGACAAGTACTTGCGTAAATATCTCGAGGCGTTGGGCCTGCCTATCACATAGGCCTCGATTGTCATCCTGAGCGCAGCGAAGGATCCGCTTGCTGGCCATTACCGGTTGACAAGCGGATCCTTCGCAAGCTCAGGATGACAGGCAACGCTGGCCTGCCCATTACCTAAAAGTGCCCGCTTGCCGGGCGTTCACCTCCCGACAAGCGGATCCCTCGCAAGCTCAGGATGACAATCAAACGGGGGCTGCGTAGCATGGGCCCAACGCAGTGCGGGAGGTTTACATGGGTGTTCCGCGTCGCGATCGAGGTAGCGTTGGTGGACTAGCCATCGCCCTGGCGATGGCTCTCCTGTTGGGCTGTACGGCAGGCCAGCAAGCGCCCGCGGCCCAGGCCCCAGCGGGCCCGGCAGCCACGCCAGGGCCGGCCGGGGCGACGGGGGCCAAGCCAGGCGGCGGCGCGGCGACCGGGACGCCGATCAAGATCGGCTACCTGGCTGACTCGAATGGCACCAGCGCCCAGATCGGCGCGGGCATGCACCTCGGCACCGACCTGGCGGTGGAGCAGATCAACGCCGCCGGCGGCATCAACGGCCATCCGTTGCAGGTCATCTATGTCGATCCGCAGAGCGATCCGACCCAGGCCGGCCAGATGGCCACCCAGCTGGTCCAGACCGACAAAGTCGACGTCCTGCTGGGCGCCGTGCTGAGCTCGGATTGCCTGGTCGTGCAGCAGCTCGCGGCCAAGCTGCAGATCGTCTACATGCCGACGTTCGGCTGCGCGGCCGAGGAATTCTCGACCCAGTCGTGCAACAAGTACTCGTTCCGCTTCCAGCCCGTCGGACGGCAATTGATCGCCCCGCTCGCCGACTACATCACCAGGACCTATGGCAAGAACTGGGCAATGGCGTATTCGGACTACGCGTATGGCCAGTCTCAGCTCAAGGCGTATACCGAGGAGCTCGCGAAACACGACGCCAAGATCACGGTGCCGATCCCGATTCCTCAGAATGAGCCGAACCTGGCCGCGTACGTGACCAAGGTGCCGACCGACGGCTCGGTCAACGGTGTGATCATCAACGGCCTGGGCGCGGGCGATCTGACGCGCACCTCGCTGGCGCTCGGCCAGTACGGGCTCGCGCCGAAGGTGCAGGTCATCGGTAACTCCGGGCGTGACGTGTACGGCGGCAGCTATCCAGATTTCCTGACCGGCTCGGTCAATGCGCAGACGTACATCACGGGCCAGCCGCCGGGCAATCCGTACGGCGAGGCCTATGAGAAGGCCTGGCGCGACATCGCGACGCGCCAACCCGAGTGGTCCAATATTTTCGGCGGACCCGACAAGGCCATGGCCTTCCAGGGCTACCTGCAGTACACCGCGGTCCAGGCCTTGAAGACCGGCATGATCGCTGGCAACTTCACTGGCCGCGCCGACACAGACAAGCTGATCGCTGCGCTCGAGACGGTCAGCATTCCACTCGGACCAGACGCGCCCGGCGGCGGCATCGTCATGAACAAGGGCGACCACCAGGGCGCGCAGACCGTGTACGTGTATCGCGTCGCGGGTGCCCAGCAAGAAGAGCTCCTGGCGACGGTCCAGCCAGACAAGATCCCACCGCTCGGGACGTGCAAAGCGGCCTGAGCCCATCGCACAACGGTGCGCTGCGAGTGGGTCGTGACCTGAGCGGGCCCGTGCTGCTCCAGGCGCGCGGGCTGACCAGGGACTTCGGCACGTTCCGCGCCGTCGAGGACGTCAATCTTGATATCTACGCCGGCGAGATCCACGCATTGGTCGGCCCGAACGGCGCGGGCAAGACGACGGTGCTCAACCTGCTCGGTGGGCAGCTCCTGCCGACCTCAGGCGAGATCTTCTTCGAGGGCCAGCCGCTCGGGCGCAAGCGCCCACACGATCGCGCTCGTGCCGGCATTGGTCGCTCGTTTCAGCTGACCTCGATCGTGCCCGGCTTTACGTGTTTACAGAACGTGGTGATCGCGGTCCAGGCCAAACAGGGCATGCTCAGCCTGCTGCGCTGGCAGGCTCGTGCGTCCGACGTTGCCTTCGCGCGCGAGCTCTTGGCGCTCGTCGGGCTGGCGCGGGCGACGGACGTGCCGGCGGATCTGCTCGCGCATGGCCAGCAGCGCCAGCTCGAAGTCGCGATCGCGATGGGTGCCCGGCCACGGGTGCTGCTGCTCGACGAGCCGTCGTCGGGTATGAGTGTGCCCGAGCGGCACAGCCTGGGCGAGCTGCTGGTCGAGGTCGCCAGGCACACCACGATCGTCATGGCCGAACACGACGTGCCGCTGGTCCACGCCATCGCCACGCGGGTGACGGCCTTCAGCCTCGGGCGCAAGCTCGTCGAAGGCTCAGCTGCTGAGGTATTTGCCTCAGCCGATGTGCAGCGCGTGTTCCTGCGTGGGATCTCCGATGTTTGAGGTCTCTGACCTGCATGCCTTCTATGGCAAGAGCCACGTCGTGCAAGGCATCTCGCTGCGCATCGATGCCGGCGAGGCGGTGGGCCTGGTCGGACGGAACGGGGTCGGCAAGACCACGACGCTCAAGTCGATCATGGGCCTGGTGCGCCAGGCTTCGGGCCGCGTTGCGCTGGATGGCGTGGAGCTGTCGCGCTCGGCAGCGCACGTGCGGGCTGGGCGGGGCCTGGGCTACGTGCCCGAGGAGCGCGCCGTCTTTACGCGCATGACCGTCGAGGAGAACATTCGCATTGGCGCCATGCTTCACGCTGGGGCTCGTCAAGCCGAGTGCCTTGCGCTTGCCTACCGTCTGTTTCCGGTACTGCGGGAGCGCCGTCAGCAGCTGGCGGGCACGCTCAGCGGCGGCCAGCAGAAGATGCTGGCGCTTGCACGCGGCCTGGCGCTCCGCCCGCGCCTGTTGCTGGTCGACGAGCCGAGCGAGGGCCTGATGCCGCTGAATGTCTCTTTGATCACCCGGGCGCTGGTCGAAGCCACCGAGGCCGGCCTGAGCGTCCTCGTCGTCGACGCCTCGTTCGATCTTCTGCGCACCGCCTGCAAACGCCTGTACGTGATGGACCGCGGCCAGCTGGTCGGTACCTACAGTCCGTCAGACTTTGCGTCCCCGAACGACCTGGCCGCCGCCTACCTCGGCAGCGGCGCATGATCGTCTCGAGCGGAATGTGCCCGTCCGGCTGGACCGCCCGGCCACTTTCCGCAGCCGCAGGCGCACCGCCCGATGCAACCGGCCACCCCAACACCCCCTCTGGAAGAGAAAAGTCCATGTCGCGCTGGCGCGTGCCATGACGGCGGCGTAGCGAGAAATGCACGACGTCATCCTGCAGCTGCTGAATGGTCTGGTGACGGGCTTCAGCTTGGCTCTGGTGGCCTCGGGCCTCGCTCTGGTGTTCGGCGTGCTGGACATCGTCAATTTCGCCCAAGGCGAGTACTTCATGCTCGGCGGCTATGCGGCCGCCATCACCGTCGCGGCGACGGGCAACTTCTGGCTGGGCGTGCTGGTCGCGGCATTAGTGATCGGAGTTCTGGGCGGCTTGGCCCTGTTGGCGATGGTCTGGCCGCTGCTGGACAAGTCGCAGGCCCTGCCGCTGCTGGCTACGCTTGGCCTGAGCCTCATCCTCAGACAAGGTGCGCTCAACATCTTTGGTGGCACCACCAGGTCGGTCCCGCCGCCAATCCAGGCCCGCATCCCGGTTCAAGGCATCGACTACCCGGTCTACAACCTGGTGGTCGTGGTCATCGGCATCGCCATCCTCGTCGCCGGCTGGGCGTTTCTGAAGTACACCAAGTACGGCATCTGGCTCCGAGCGGTCGCAGAGAGCCGTCAAATGGCCGCCGCGCTGGGCGTGCCCGTGCCACGCGTGTACATCCTGGCATTCATCCTGAGCTCCGGTCTGGCGGGCATCGCCGGTGCGCTACTGGTGCCGATCCAGTCGGCCTACGTCACCGTTGGCAGCGACGTCATCCTGAACGCGTTCATCGTCGTGGTCGCCGGCGGCATGGGCAACTTCCGAGGCGCCGCCCTGGTCGCGCTGCTGCTCGCGGAAGTGGAGGCTGTCGGCTCGATCTGGTTCCGACCCGTCGAGGTGCAGGTATTCGCGCTGGGTCTGGTGATCCTGATTCTGGTGCTGCGCTCGCGCTCCAAACCGGCGGGCGTGCTGTCCGTCGGCGAGTCGGTCAGCCGCGCACGACCGAGTTCGACGAACCCGACGAACCCGATCCACTCCGGCTACGCCTGGCTCACGCTGGGATTGCTGGCAGCGCTGTTGGTGCTGCCCGCGTTCGGCGATACGACTCCGCAGCGCCTGGCGGTGTACCTGATCTTCGGTCTGCTGGGGCTGTCAGTAGCGCTGCTGACCGGATTCGCGCAGCTGTTCAACATCGGCATCGGCGCCGTCTTCGGCGTGAGCGCCTATAGCGTGGCCATCCTGACCAACCAGGGCGTCTTCAATCCGCTGCTCTTGCTGGTTGGCGCGCTCGTCACTGGACTGGTCGTGTCGGTGCTGTTTGGCGTGTATACCAACGTAGCCACGGGCATCGAATACATGATGCTCACCTTCTTGACCACGCTAGCGATGTCGCGCGTGCCTGACGCGGCGGCCAAGCTCACCGGAGGCGACAACGGCCTCCAGGTCAAAGGTGGCTTGCAGCCGTCGTTCGGGCTGAATCCGCTAATCGGCTCGGAGTTCTACTACTTCGTGCTCGGTGTCGTCGTGGTGTGCCTGGCGCTGTGTGCGTACGTGTCGTCGTCGCAGCTGGGCAAGGTGGCGCAGGCGATTGGACGCAATGCGGCGCGCGCTTCGGCCATGGGCTACCAGGTCAGCGCGCATCGCATGGCCCTGACCTTGCTGTCAGGGTTCATCGCTGCCGTCGCTGGCTGGCTGTACGCGCTGAACAATGCGTTCGTGTCGCAGGATCTACTCGGGCTAGGCAATTCCTTGAATGGTGTTTTGTATGCGCTGGTCGGCGGCGCTGAGCATGTCATCCTCGGGCCATTGGTTGGCGCGGCCGGGTTCAGGCTGCTGACGGATGTGCTCGGGCGCATCACCGCGCAGTCCTCGCTGTATATTGGTCTGGCACTGTTGGTTACGGTCTACGTCATGCCCAATGGGGTCCTCGGTCTGCTCGAAACGGTCGCGCGGCGCTTCGCTCGAGGCAGTGATGCGGATCTGTCTATGACAGAGGTGAGGGTAGGTTCATGGGCATCTGGCGCATCTGGAGAGGAAGGCAATGTCCCACGACCTTGAGTACTACCTGGCGGTCCCGTACATGCTCGCCGTGGAGTCGGTCGAGAAGCCAGATGGCGATTGGGTGCGCCGCGCCGAGTACCCCGAGCTGCCCGACTGCTACGCCGAGGCCTATGCCGCCGTCGATGCCATCGAGAAGGTCGAGGAACGACGTGTCCAGTGTCTCAAGGACATGCTCGAACGCGGCGAGGACATTCCGGTACCCCGGCCACCGTTGATCACGGGCGAGCCTGAGCTAGATCGCGACCGGCTCGGCTTCGCCCGCTGGCTGGTGGACGAGAAGAAGCTCAGCGAGACTTAGCTACCCCGGCCCTTTTCGGGGACGCGGGACGCTTTCGCAGGGGTACCGCTTGACGCCGCTTCGCGCCCGCACGGCAACGCAGGCGCGGGCGCGGTACTGACGGGTAGGTTGGGCAACACCGCAATGGCCCGAACGCGGGACGATCGGGCCTTCTGACGGCGTAGCGGGCACGAACATACTGCGAGCCACGCGTGCGTGGCGTTTTGACGCTGTGCGCGGTTTGGGGAAGGTTGCTCGTGCTACGCGCTCAACATTGGGTCTCAGCAGTGCTCGCGCTGGCACTGTGGGCCACGCTTGTTCCAGGTTCTTTTGCGCTGGCGGACGCGCCGCCGGCTATACCGACTGAAACGCCGACCAGCACGGCCACGGCGCTGCCCACGGCGACTGCAACGCTTGCGGCCACGGCTGGCCCCACGCTGACAGTGGTCCCGACGGGTGTCGCGGCCGAGAGCCCAGTGCTGGCTGCCACAGTCACGGCCACGGCCCTCGCTCAGACCACGGCCACCCCCACTGCGACGTCGGAGCACGCCACAGCTACTGCCACAGCCACGGCGACCGCTACGGCCACGGCGATCCCGACCGCCACTGCGAGCGCTACCGCGACGGCGACAGCCACGCCGACAATCGTGGCGGCAAATGTGTTGCTGGCGGCGCCCGCGGCCTCGCGGAGCATCGTCAGTGGCCCAGACGGCAAGCGCATGCGCGAAGGCAGCCTCATGGTCACCTATCAGGCTGGCAGCGTGCCGCCTGGCAAGTACGCCTCTGAACATCCCGTGGGTGTGCTGGGCGTGGAAAATCTCGATGCGACCGGGCGGACGCAGCGCGTCCAGGTAGCGCAAGCCCAGGTCAGCACCATGCTGGCGGCGTATCGCGCCAGGCCCGCGGTGCGGGATGCCCAACCGGACTATGTCCGCACACTGAGCGCGGCCGCGAGCGATCCGCGTTACCTCGATGGCTCGCAGTGGGACTTCGACATGCTGGCCATCGGCTCGGCCTGGGAGCGGACCATGGGCGACGCCGACCGCACGGTCAAAGTCGCCGTCCTCGACACAGGCATCTTCGACGAGAACACCCAACGCACCGCACCAGATGGGCAGGCCGGCCACGTGGACCTGCGCGGGCGCGTCGTCGCCGACAAGGACTTCACGAGCCTGACGCCGAACCTGCACCCCGACGACGGCCACGGCCATGGCACCCACGTCGCAGGCACGATCGCCGCGCTGGCGAATAACGGCGTCGGCATCGCCGGCGTCGCGCCACGCGTGCAGCTGCTGAACGGCAAGGTCCTCGACGACTCAGGCAGCGGTTTCGACAGTTGGATCGTCGCCGGTATCTCCTGGGCGGTCGCCCAGGGCGCGGACGTCATCAACATGAGTTTGGGTGGCGACGGCGCGTGCAGCTCGACCTGGCAGACGGCCATCGATGGCGCGTACAACGCGGGCGTCGTCGTGGTCGCCGCGGCGGGCAATTACAACTCGAACAACGACACGCAGCCATTCTCACCCGCGAGCTGCAATCACGTGGTGGCCGTCGGCTCGGTCGAGTTGAACGGCGCACGCTCGTCGTTCTCGAACTACGGCTCGAGCGTGACCCTGGCCGCGCCAGGTGGCTCGATCCTGTCAACCACGCGCGACGGCAGCTACGGCTGGAAGAGCGGCACCAGTATGGCCGCACCGCATGTGGCGGGCGTGGCGGCGCTGGTCTACTCGACGTCGTTCGGGTCGGACAGCGCCTCGGCCGCTTCAGCCCAGCGTGTGATCGATCGCCTGACCTCGACGGCCGATCCGGTGAATGGCCTTGGCTTCAGCCACGGCATCATCAACGCCGCGCGCGCCGTCGCCGACGGTCAGACACCGCATGGGACGGCCACGCCGGTCCCGACCGCGACCGCGGTGCCGCCGACCGCGACGCCGACCGCCGTGCCCGCTGCGCCGCCGACCGCGACGCCGACCGCCGTGCCGGCTGCGCCTGCGCCTGCACCGGTCATCTCGCCGCCGACGGCAACGCCTGTGCCCGCGCCCGCACGCGGCGGCGGAGGCGGCGGTGGAGGCGGAAGCTCGCGCCCGCCTGCCGCGCCGAGTGCGCCTGCGCCGACCCAGCAGGCCAAGCCTGACCAGAAGGTCATCCAGGATCCCGCTAGCGCGCCTGTGTCTGCGATCACGCCCCCGCCAGGCGCCCCGGCGTTGACTCCAGCGCCTATGGTGTGGCAGGTCGTGCCTGCGCGGGCCACGCTCGACGCGGTCCAGGGCGGACAGATCGGCGCCTTGGACGGCAGCGTGCTGGTGCAGGTGCCCGCGGGCCAGGTCGTGGCGAGCGCAATTGGCGTCGCGCCCGTCTTCTTCACCGAGACGATGCCGCTGCCGCTGGGTCGATTGCGTCTGACCGAAGCTACGTTCGACGTGTCATCGGTCGGCTGGGACGGGATGCCGGTGGCTCAGCCGAGCGTGCTACAGGTGCGGCCCACCGCATCGATGCTCGCCGCGGTGTGGGGCGATTCGACGCGGCTGGTGCTGGCGCGACTCGATCCGGTCTTCGGCTGGCAACCCCTGGCCACGGTCGTGCAGTTCGACGGCTCGCTGTCAGCCTTGCTGCCCGGGCCAGGAACCGTGGCGATCATGCGCCTGGCTGACACGGCCTGGGTCCAGACCCTCACCGATGCGCCGCTGCAGGCCGATCCGCTGAGCGAGGCAACCACCAGCGTCTCCGGCGGTATGCGACTCGAACTGGTCGGCGAGGCCGAGGGACTGCTGCACGTCCGCACGCCCGACGGCCTGCTGGCCTGGATGCCGAGCACGCTGGCGGGACCCGTGCCCGCACCCGACGCCGCGCCGCCAATTCCCGTGGCCAACAGCACGCCCGTGGCGCCAGCAGCGACAAGCGCACCCGACACCGCTGGCGTACAGGTCGCGGCCGCGGCCGAGCCGCCGAGCGAAGACGAGGCGCCGCTCCGCGACGCTTAGCTGCGCCGGCGAGTGCCCGCGCCGCCTTCTACGTAGTCTCGCTGGGGGGTAAAGCCGCCGGTGGGGTGGTCGGGGGTGCGCGCGTTGTGCCAGTCGTCCATCGCCGCGCGCCAGTCGGCATCGGCGGGCAGGATGGCCTGGCAGGAACGGATGCGATACATCTCGGGATGATCGGCGCACGGCGGTCGGACGCCGCGTTCCGAAAAAGCCTTCGCGGCCTCGAGCATGCGCCGTCGGACGCGGATGATTGTCGCGTCGGCGGTGCCCAGATGCTCCTGGGTGCGATTCATGATGCGGCCCATGCTGGTGATGACGGCGTCGTCCTGCAGGCGCACGCTGGCGATGCCGGTGAAGCTCTTGTTCTTCTTGACCTCCGGATTGACCAGGAAATCGTTCTCCTTGCATGCCTCCGGCCACCAGTCGGCGAAGAAGCGGCCTTTCTGCTCGGGCTTCATCGGCCCGACGCCGCCGATCAGCACGCCTGAATCGTTGAACACCTGAGCCGCGGGCTTGGTCCCCCAGCGCGGCAGGGGCTGCGACGGATGCCACCACAAGCCCCAATGCAGCGTGTGGTGATCGTCGATGGGCAAGTAGATCGACAGCGGCACGCTGCCGTCCTCGCCGCCGCCCGGGAACATGCCGTAGATCGGGAACAGGAACTGGGTCGACCGCCAGTAGTAGTGGTCTTCGTCCTCCTGGCGTCGGGCGCCGTAGATGACGCCGTAGTTGGTGTCCATGATCTCGAGTCGGGCGCGCTTGTCGCGCACGTGCAGGCCATAGCCAGGTGACGCCGCCGGATCGAGCCGCGAATGCAGGAAATACACGTGGGTGGTGTCGAGCTCACCCTCGAGCGCCTGCATGAAGTTGCACTCGTAGACCGCCTTGTGCGAGTGCATGACCTGGTTCTCGGGCACCATCGCCCATTCCCATTCGGGCAGACCAGGCGGGCTGTCCTGGTTGGGGCCCATATAGATCCACGTGATGCCGCCCCAATCGGCCGCCTTGTACGTCAACGGCCGGATCTTCTCTTTGAAGTTGCTCTCCTCGGGCTCGTTGGGCATGTCGACACAGTTGCCGTCGGTGTCGTACTTCCAGCCGTGGTAGACGCAGCGCATGCCGCACTCTTCGTTCCGACCGTAGAACAGCGACGCGCCCCGATGGGGGCAGTTTTCCTGGATGAAGCCGGGCTTGCCGTTGGTGTCCCGCCAGGCGAGGAGGTCCTCGCCGAGCAGCCTGACGCGCAGTGCCTTGCCGTCTGGCTCGAGCTCCCAGCCGTACGTCGCCGGCAGCCAGTACTCGCGCATCAGGCTGCCCATCGGCGTACCGGGTCCGACGCGGCAGAGCAGGTCCGTGTTTTCCTTGGACAGCATGCAGTTGAAAGTCCCCTCGTCAAAGTGATGCTACTTTCGATCGCCCAGACCGTCTACGCTGACCGTACAAAAAGAAGGCCCGTGAGACCACTATGACGCGAGCGCGACTCATCGGTTCGGCGGTACGCCGAGTGGAGGATCCACGACTGATCACCGGCGCCGGGACATACATCGGTGACCTGGCGCCGGTCGGCATGCTGCACGCCGCCTTCGTGCGCAGCCAGTACGGCCACGCTCGACTCACCAGCGTCGACGCCAGCGCCGCGCGCGCGTTGCCGGGCGTCGTTGCCGTCTACACCGGCGCCGAGGTGAACGCCAGATTCAACCCATTACCGGGAGCTTCGGGGCTGCCGGACGCGCGCAACCCGAAGCGCACCATCCTGGCCGAGGGCGAGGTCCGCTTTGTCGGCGAAGCCATCGCGGTCGTCGTCGCCACCTCAGAGGAGGCTGCACGGGACGCGGCCGAGGAGGTCGCGGTCGAGTACCAACAGCTGCCGGTGGCCATCGATCTGGAGGCCGCCGCGGCGGACGGCGCGCCGCTGGTGCACGAGAGCCTGGGCAGCAACGTGTGCTTCCACCAGTCCATCAATCACGGCGACGTGGACGCGGCGTTCGCACAAGCCGACCGCATCGTCGAGCGGCGCATCGTCAATCACCGCGTGGCAGCCGTGCCGATGGAATGCCGCGCCTCGCTGGCTGAGTATCGCCGTGGTGAGGGCAGCCTCGTCGTGTACGCAGGTACCCAGTTCCCGCACGTGATGCGCACGCAGATCGCCGCCATCCTCGGCTTGCGTGAGAACCAGGTACGCGTGATCGCCCCCGAAGTGGGCGGCGGATTCGGCGCGAAAGCGAACGTGTATCCCGACGAAATCCTGGTGCCCTGGCTGGCGATGCAGCTTGGTCGGCCGGTGCGCTGGCTCGAGGACCGCCGCGAGAACCTGGCGACGATGGCCCACGGGCGTGATCAGATCGACTTCATCAGCGTCGCCTGCAAAAACGATGGCACTGTCCTGGCGCTGAAGGGCCGACTGCTGGCCGACCTGGGCGCCTATCTGTACTTCGGCACCGCCGAGATCCCGACGTTGACCACGCTGATGGGCACCGGGCCGTACCGCTTCACGGACATCCAGTACGACCTGTACGCCATCTTCACCAATAAGGTACCGACCGACGCGTACCGTGGCGCCGGTCGACCAGAGGCCACGTACTTCCAGGAGCGGATGCTGGACGCCATTGCCGACGAGCTCGGGCTGGATCCGGCCGAGGTGCGGCGGCGCAACTTCGTGCGGCCCGACGAGTTCCCGTACACCACCCCCCTCGGATTGAGCTACGACAGCGGCAACTACGCCATGGCGCTCGACAAGGCGCTCGAGGTCTCCGGCTTCGCGCAGCTCAAGGCCGAGGCGGCCGAGCTGCGCAAGCAGGGCAAGTTGCGCGGGGTCGGCTTTGCGAGCTACGTCGAGATCTGCGCGTTCGGTCCGTCGAAGATCATGGGCGCGGGCGGGTTCGAGTCGGCTATCGCGCGGGTCGAACCGAGCGGCAAGGTGACGATCTACACCGGTGCGTCGTCGCACGGGCAAGGGCACGAGACGGCGTTTGCCCAGATCGCCGCGGACATCCTCGAAATCGATATCGCCGACGTCACGCTGCTGCACGGCGACACGTCGAGCGCGCCTTATTCCAACAATGGCACCGGCGGGAGTCGGTCGCTGGCGCTCGGCGGCACCGCGGTCAAGATGGCGATGGAGGACGTGCGCGAGAAGACGCTCAAGATCGGCGCGCACCTGCTCGAAGTGTCGTTCGACGACGTCGAGATGTTTGAAGGGACGATTCAGGTCAAAGGTGCGCCGGGCAAGTCGCTGACCTTTGCCCAGGTCGCACGCGAGGCGTACAACGGCGTCAAGCTGCCCGACGGCATGGAGCCCGGCCTGCAATTCACGCGGGTCTTCGATCCGCCGAATTTCTGCTTCCCGTTCGGGACGCACGTGGCGGCGGTCGACGTCGACCTGGAGACCGGCAAGGTCAAGCTCGTCAAGTACGTGACCGTCGACGACTGCGGGACGGTGGTCAACCCGATGCTCGTGGATGGCCAGGTGCAGGGTGGCGTCGCCCAGGGCGCGGCACAAGCGCTGTGTGAGGAGATCCTTTACGACCCCGATACGGGGCAGCTGGTCTCAGGCTCGCTAGGTGACTACGCCGCGGTACGGGCCGACGGCCTACCGATGTTCGAGAACCACCGCACGGTGACGACGACGCCGTCCAACCCGATGGGGATCAAGGGCATTGGCGAGGCCGGCACTATCGGCGCGGCGCCGACCGTTGCCAATGCGGTGGGTGATGCTTTGCGGCAGCTCGGGATCGCGCACGTCGATATGCCCGTGACGCCCGAGCGGATCTGGTTGCTGCTCCAGTCAGTGAAGGCGTAATCGCCTCTCCCCGCCAGGGAGAGGGAGTAAACGCGCGCCCTAGCCCCACAACTCCCTGGTAGCCAGCCGCGCGCCTTCGACCAGCATGCGTAGCTTGGCCCAGGCAATTTCGCCGTGCCCGACGCGGTTGCCTAAACCGCAGTCGGTGCCGGCGATGACGTTTTCGCGTCCGACGACTTTGGCATAGCGCACCAGGCGGTCGGCGACGACCTGGGGATGCTCGACGACGTCGGTCGCATGACTCACCGCGCCGGGCATCAACGACTTGCCCTCGGGCAAGCGAGCGTTCTGCCACACGCGCCACTCGTGTTCGTGGCGCACGTTGCCCGCTTCGACCGAATAACAGTCGGCCTTCACTTTGAGGACGATGTCGACGATGTCCTCGAGCGGAATGTCGTTGGTGTGCGGGCCATGCCCGCTACCCCAGCAAATGTGCAGCCGCACACGCTCTTGTGGGATGCCTCGCAGCGCGCGATTGATGGCTTCGACGCGCAGGTCGGCGTACGTTCGGTAGTCCTTGACCGACATGTCCGGGTACATCTGCCAGCCGTCGGGCAGGTCGGGATCGTCAAGCTGCAGGATGAAGCCGGCATCGGTGATCGCCTTGTATTCGTGGTGCAGCGCGTCGGCGATGGCGAACACGAACGATTCCTCGTCGGGATAGTGCTCGTTCCACAGCCAGTGCTCGACGGTGCCCGGCGTGATCGCCGGCAGGTAGCACTCGACGTCGAGCCCCTGGGCGGCAGCCTTCAGGTTGGCGATGTCTTGCTGGATCTTGTCCTGGCCGACGTACGCGAGCGGTCCCGTACAGAAGAACGGCGCGTTGGCGCGCTGGGGCGTCGCCCGACGGAACCAGCCGATGCCCGCCGCGAACGCCTTGGGAAAGTCGCGCTTGTCGCGGCCGGTCACGTCGTGAGGCGCGCGTGCGTCGTCGGGCCGCTGGACGATGCCGCTCATGCGCTCGCGAACGTAGTTCGAAAAGCCGCCGAGCTTGCCTTGTTCGCCGTCGTTGATCACGTCGATGCCGATCTCGGCCTGGGTCCGCACGACCTCCTGGACGGCGCTTGGGACGCGCCGATGGAACGCCTCGGCCTTGTCGGGCCCAGCCACCATGAGCTCGGCAAGGTCGTCCGGTCGCGGCAAGGTGCCGGCGTGTGAAACCAGGATTCGATCGGTGCTACGGCGCATAGTGCTCCCTCCCACAGGTTGAAAAAACGCCGATTCATGGTAGCGGCTGCGCTTGCTATGCTCGGACTTCAGGGAGGTCGTGAAGAAGCAGCATGGTCGCGACAGCGAATCGAACCCGCACCCAGGCCGCCGAGGCCTACGTCAAGGCATTGCGCACCGGTGAGCCGTCGGCGACGAACCTGGCTGGCCAGGCGCTGTCTGAGGACGTCGTGCTGAAGACCGCCAATGAGGAGATCAGCGGACGTGAGCGCGTGCTCGCCCGCATTACGGGGCAGTGGCCACTGACGCCGGTCTATGTGCAGGGCTTCTGGGGCGCGCCCGTTGAGTCCGGTGACCAGGTGAGGGTGACCGCCGAGTTCGGTCCGCTTGGCGCGGCGCCGACCCGGGTGGTGCTGACCTTCTCCTTCAATCAGGCCGATCAGATCACGCGTGTCGAACAGCAGAACACGATGGCGCCGCCGGTGCCGGTGGCTGATGCGTTGCCGGACGTGGTGCGCGGCCTGATCAACGGCGCTCTGGCGAATGGCACCCCTATGTGCGTGTCCTACGTGGATGAGAACGGTCAGCCCGTGGTGTCGCTGCGCGGCTCGACGCAGGTTTTCAGTGGCACGCAGCTGTGTATCTGGGTGCGCAACGCCGACGGCGGCATCGTCAAGGCCATGGCGCGTAACCCTCGACTGGCACTCCTGTATCGCGATAGCAAGACGCGCTCGACGCTGATCATTCAAGGCCGCGGCCAGGTGTCCTCGGACGAGGCCGTGCGCGACCGCGTGTTCACGCTCGCGCCGGAGGTCGAGCAGAACCACGATCCCGGCCGCCGCGGCGCCGCGCTGATCATCGACGTGGTGTCGCTGCAGGGCACGACGGTCCGCGGCCCGGTGAAGTTTTCGATGTCATCCTGAGCGCCCCATTTGTCATCCTGAGCCTGCGAAGGATCCGCGTCCTGTGACCGTCCGAAGAAGCGGATCCTTCGGGTCGCAGGCTCCCCTCAGGATGACAAAATAGGGCTAGGCGGCGCGTTCGGGGCCTTTTGATTGGCCGGCCAGGACGGGTTCGTGTTCGGCCGTCAGGGGCGGTAGGGCGGCTACGGCGGCGGCTTCGGTCGCGGCTTCGGGGGCGACGACCTCCTGGCGCGGGCGGTAGCTCTGGCGCAGCGGGACCTCGTGTATGAACAGCACGTTCACCACGCCCAGAGCAGCCACGCAGGCGCCCGCCAGGAAGACATCGTGCAGCGACGAGGCCAGCGCGACGCGGATCGCGCCGAGCAGACCGTCGTACAGCGACAAGCCTTGCGGGCCAAGCTGCGCCAGACCCTGCCGGATCGCCTCGGCGGCGGCGGGATTCAACAAAGCCTGCGGGTTCTGGAACTGCGCCAGCTGGTCGGCCGGCATGACCGCCAGCTCAGGCGGCAGCGCGTGCTGCAGACCCGGCTGGAAGCGATTGATCAGCAGCGTGCCGAAGAGCGCCGTACCCAGCGTGGCCCCCATCGAGCGCGCGAACTGCGTGAGCGACGTCGCCACACCGATCTGATCGACCCGCACCGCGGTCTGTGTCGTCAGCGTGAAGACGGGCATCACCGGCCCCAGGCCGAGGCCAATCATGACCATGTTGCGGACGACCGTCAGGTAGTCGGTGTCGGGTCCCATACCGGCCATCAGGAACATGCCCAGCGCGCCAACGCTCAGGCCCGCCACGGACATGACCTTGTACTTGCCAGTGCGCGCGATGAGCTGACCCGACAGTACGCTCGAACCGATCATGGCAAACATCATCGGCGTGAGCACCGTGCCACTTTGGGTCGCGCTGCTGCCGATCACACCCTGGATGAACAGCGGGATGTACAGGATGGTGCCGAACATCGAGATGCCCATGATCGTCAAGCCAATGGCCGAGATCGTGACGGTGCGGTTCTTGAATAGCGAGAACGGCAGGATCGGCTCGGCCACATGCTGCTCGGCCCAGACAAAGACGCCGAACATCACCGCCGCGAAGGCGAACAGGCCGACGATCGGCATCGAGTCCCATGGATACTGCTGGCCACCCCAGGACAGCGCCAGCAGCAGCGGCACGATCGCCGCCGTGAGCGTGAAGGCGCCCAGGTAGTCGATGCTGCGCGCAGTGCGATGCGGTCCGAGGTCGCGGTAGAACGTGAACAGCACGGCCAGGGCGATCAGGCCAATCGGTAGGTTCACGTAAAAGACCCAGCGCCACGACAAGTTGTCGGTCAGATAGCCGCCCAGCAGCGGACCGACAATGCTCGAGAGCGCGAATACGCCGCTAAACAGGCCTTGCATGCGCGCGCGCTCGGCTGGCGCGAAGAGCGTCGAAATCACGGTGAACACGGTCGCGGTCAAGACGCCGCCGCCGAAGCCTTGCAGACCGCGGAACACGATCAGCTGGGTCATGTCCTGGGCCAGACCGCACAGCGCCGAGGCCAGGATGAAGAACGCCGCGCCGCCGAGCAGGAACCAGCGCCGGCCATACATATCCGAGAGCTTGCCGACGATCGGCACGACCGTGGTGCTGGTCAGCAGGTAGGCCGTGGTCACCCAGGCGTAGTGCTCGAAGCCGTGCAGGTCGGAGATAACCCGCGGCATCGCGGTACCGACGATGGTCTGGTCAAGTGCCGCCAGCAGCAGCGTCAACATCAGACCGGCAACGGTGAGATAGAGCGCCCGCTTCGGTAGCGTCGCCGATGGGGCGTCGAGGACCGCGGCGGTTGAAGCACCGGGTCGCGCGGAGGTCGGCGGAGTTGTCGAGGGCACAGTGGGAGCGTCTCCTTGGGGCTGAGGCACGGTTCAGGCGACGCCGGCTTGGGCGGTGTTCCGACCTGAAGGTGCAGTGGGGTTGGGTGGTGACGATTGTTCGGCGAGGACTTGCTGGGCTGCCTCAGTCAGGATGGACAGCGCGCGTTGGATCAGAGCCAGCTGGGCCGGGTCGATGCGCGCGACGATCTGGGCGAGCTCCTCGCGCTGACCGGTGTTGAGTCGTTCGAGCAACGCCAGCCCGCTGGGCGTGGTGCGCACGCGCAGGATGCGCCGATCGATTGGATCCTCGTGACGCGTGGCGTAGCCGTGCTCGACGAGCTTGTCGACCAGCGGGGTCACCGCCGATGGGCCAACGCCGAGCACTTCGGCCAGGCCGCGACCGCTGCGGCCGTTGGGGCCAGACGAGGCGATCACGCCCAGCGCTTTGAGTTGGGGCAGGGTGAGCGGCAGGTCGCTCCAGAAGCTGGTCTGGCCGATCCGACTGAGGCGCAGCGCGTGGGCCAGGCGGCTATAGCCGGCCATGGCCTCGACCACGCGCTGCACTTCAGGTTCGATGGATGATTCAGGCATAGGAGATAGTTCAGTGTAATTGAATGATCAGCGTCGTGTCTAGGAATAAATGCGGCAGCCTGCGTGCCGGCCACACACGCGCGCCTGGCGGCGGGCTTTCGGAGGGTTTGGCCGCCTCGCCGACCGCTGCGCCGATGCGTCCGGGGCAGCGGGTGGTGCCCAAGGATTGGCCGATGCATGGCGTCAGCCGCCCGGCTGTCCCGAAGCGCAGGGCGTAGGATCGGTTACATGACGTGGCTGCGCGGTGCCCTGGGGGTCATTTGTGTGTTGGTTGGCCTGGTCTGGATCGGCCAGGGGCTCAACTTCATTCCCGGCAGCTTCATGACCGGCCAGGTGCAGTGGGCCATTCTGGGTCTGGTGCTGCTGGCATTCGGTGCGTGGCTGTTGTGGGGCCTCGCCCAGCGCCGCCGCGCCTAGGAGGGGCGGCCGAAAAGGCCTCAAGCGCACTCGCGCCGCCCCTCTAGGCTAGTCCGTCAAACGGAGTTCGGCCGCGGTCCGGATCGGCTATGTGGCTTTCCGCCGAACTCCTAGAACGAAACCTACCGTTAGGTGGCTTTCGGCACGAAAGTGCCCCACAATGGGGCATGCCGGCCGACGCTGCCGTTGCCGAGCGGGTGATGCTCGGGGCCCTGCGCCCATTCACCCGCCGTCTGGCGATTGAATCGACGCTCCGCTGGCTGGTGCGCGGGGCCATCGCAGCGCTTGGCGCAGCATCCCTGGTGCTCAGCGTTGGCTGGCTCATCCCCTTCCCGCGGACTGACCTGACACCCATCGCATTCCAGCTGGCGTTGCCAGTGGTAGGGTTGGCCCTCTTCGTGGGCGCCTGGCCGGCGAGCCGGGTGCGTCGGGCGGGCGAGCTCGATTCCCGACTCAAACTGGCCGATCGATTGGCCACAGCGTGGCTGAATCGCACCAGCGGCACGCCGATGGCGGAGCTGCAGCGCGAGGACGCCGTGGCGACTTTGAGCGGGCTGCGTCCGCGGACAGCTTTGCCCTACGGTGTGCCCAGGATCGAGCTGGCGTTGCTGGCGGCGATGGGCCTGCTCACGCTGACGCTGCTCGTCGCACCCAGTCCGATGGAGGCGGTCCTGCGCCAGATCGCCGCCGACGAGCTCGCCACGCAGCAAGCCGCGGACCGCCTGGATGCCCTGCGCCAGGATCCCGTGCTCGCCGACAGCCTGACGCCGGAGCAGGCACGTCGGCTTGACGAGCTCCTCCAGCGCACCAGGTTCGAGCTCAATCAGGCGCGCAATCAACGAGATGCCGTGGCCGCGCTCACGCGTGCCGAGCAGCAGCTCATGCAACTGGGCGACCTGGGTGCCGACGCGCGTGAGCAGGCGCTCGGCGCCATGAGCGAGACGCTCAGCCAGGAGCCGCTCACGCGCAGACTGGGCGATGCGCTGCAGCGCAGCGACGCGCGCTCAGCGGCGGATGCGCTCCAGGCACTACGAGACAACAGCGATCAGCTCACCGAAGCCCAGCGGCAAGCACTCGCGCGCGCGCTCCAGCGCGCGGCCAACGTCGGTCGAGCCGACTCGCGTAGCTCCGCTGCGCTGCGCGACGCAGCACGTGCCGTGGCATCGGGCGAACGAGCCGATGGCCAGATGCAGGAGGCAGCGGCGTCGATCGAAGAGGCGATGAAGGCAACGGCGGCGGAAGCCGCGATTCGGTCCGCGACGCAGCGTCTTCAGGACGTGCGCAGCGAGCTGGTCAGCGGGACACCGGCACAGATGGCGCAGGAGCCCTACGACAATTACATGGGCCAATCGGCCTACCTGCCGCCGAATATCAGCGGGACGGCGGTGCCCATCGACGCCTCGCTGGCGCGCGGAGCGGCGCGCGGGGCATCTGGGCTGAGTCGCAGCGACGCCGAAACCGGCGGCGAGCACGGCAAGAGCGGCGGCGTCGGCGGCGCTGAGCTCGGCAGCGGACAGCCCGCGTCGGACGCCGAAGCGAGCGAGAGCGTGTTCGTGCCCGGGCGAAGTGGCGACGGCCCGACCGATGGCCAGGAAAACATGCAGCAGCCGTTTTCGATACGCGGCGCGCCGCGACCGTACCGCGAAGTGATCTCCCAGTACGCCCAGCAAGGGCGCGACTATGTCGATCGCGCAGCCGTGCCACCCAACGTGCGCGAGCTCGTGCGCCAGTACTTTGCCGACCTGGAGGGCGGCCAGTGATCGCAGGCGAAGTCGACGACGCCGCGATCCGCGACTTCGTCGACCGCGCGACGCAGATCGATAGCGAGCTACGCAAGGCGATCGTTGGACAGCACGAGGTCGTGCGTCAGGTGTTGATCGCCCTGTTCGCGGGCGGCCACGTGCTGCTCGAGGGTGTGCCCGGGCTGGGCAAGACACTCCTGGTACGCACGCTGGGCGACGTCCTGTCGCTGCGTTTCAGCCGCATCCAGTTCACGCCCGACCTGATGCCCGCCGACATCGTCGGCACGACCATTGTCAGCGAAGATCTCGACGGTCGACGCAGCCT
Source organism: Chloroflexota bacterium (assembly GCA_036506475.1). Lineage (GTDB taxonomy): Bacteria > Chloroflexota > UBA6077 > UBA6077 > CF-72 > CF-72. Next base: position 10,892 of record DASXRR010000095.1, on the reverse strand, counting down.
GCGCTTCCAGGCTGGGCCAATCTTCGCCAATCTGGTCCTCGCGGACGAGATCAATCGCGCTACGCCCAAGACGCAATCGGCCCTGCTGGAGGCGATGCAAGAGCAGACCGTCAGCGCCGGCGACGCTACGCGGCCACTGCCACGCCCGTTCTTTGTGCTTGCGACGCAGAACCCGCTCGAGATGGAGGGCACCTATCCCCTGCCCGAGGCGCAGCTCGATCGCTTCATGTTCAAGGTGCTCGTGCCGTTCCCGCGCGCCGACGAGCTGCAGCAGATCCTGCAGCGCACGATGCGTCCGTTGCCCGACGACGCCACGCCGCAGGCCGTCGCGGGCGCCGAGGATGTCGCGCGCATGTTGCGCGTGGCGCGCGACGTCGCTGTCGCGCCGCACCTGTCGGGCTACGCGGTGCGGCTCGTGCTGGCAACGCATCCCAAGGATCAGCTCGCGCCGCCGTCGGTGCGCCAGTACGTGCGCCATGGTGCGAGTCCGCGCGGACTGCAGTCGCTAGTCGCGGGTGCCCAGGTGCGCGCGCTGCTCGAGGGTCGGTTCAACGTGGCGCGCGACGACCTGCGCGCGGTCGCCGGGGCGGCACTGCGACATCGCTTGATCCTGGGCTTCGAGGCCCAGGCTGACGGTGTGACGCCCGAGCGACTGGTCACCGACGTGCTCGAGCACGTCTCGCCGCCGCGGCCATGACGCACGCCGGCAGTCAAGCCGAGCCGCTGTTCGAGCCAGGCTTCGTGCGCGTGCTCGAACAATTGACCCTGGCGGGACGACGCGTGCCGGCCGGCCGCTCGGTCGGCCAGTGGCGCTCGCGCGCGACAGGCTCGTCTGTCGAGTTCTCCGATTACCGCACCTATACGCCCGGCGACGACTACCGGCGCATCGATTGGAATGCCTACGCCCGTCTCGAGCGGCTGTTTATGCGCTTGTATCGCGCTGAGGAGAACCTGTCGCTGACGATGCTGGTCGACTGTTCGACCTCGATGGCGTGGGGCCGCCCGGCCAAGCTGCGTCTGGCTGCACGACTTGCTGGCGCGCTCGGCTACGTCGCGCTGCGCACCGACGATCGCGTTGACCTGGCGACGCTGCGCGGCGGGGGCATCGGCGAACGAGCGCCCACGGCCAGTGGACAGAATGGCGCGTTTCCGCTGTGGCGCTTCCTGGAACGACTGAGCGCTGGCGGCACGACCGACCTGGACGCCTCGCTGATGACCTATGCGCGCCACCTGCGCGGGTCGGGGCTGGCGCTCGTCATCTCGGACCTGTTCTCACCGGATGGCTATCAGGCTGGCATCGACGCGCTCCTGGCTCGGCGGCAGGACGTCCTGCTGGTGCACGTCCTGGCGCCCGACGAGCTCGATCCAACACCGGACCTGATTGGCGAGTGGAAGCTGCAGGACGTTGAAGGTACCGAGCCGATCCAGGCGACCATCACGCCCAGCGTGCTGCGCGTCTACCGGCGCCTTTTGTCGACGTTCACGCGCGAGGTGGGCGAGTTCTGTCGCCGACGCGGCGTGACCTACTTGCTGCTGCCGAGCAATGTATCGGTCGAGGATGTGCTGGTGCGCACGCTGCGCCATGCCGGCATCCTGGTGTAGCTAGTCGAGGCGGGCGTGGGCTTCTTTGCACTTGAGGTTGCAGGCATCGGCGCCGCGCTGTTGGTGGCACTGCTGGCAACGTATCTCTTGAAACCGAGTCGACCCACGCGGCGCGTTTCCAGCACGTTCCTGTGGGTGGCCGCCTTCCACGAGATGCAGACCGATCGGCCCTGGCGGCGCGTCCCACCCAGCGTGTTGTTGCTGCTGCAGATCCTTGCCCTGGCAGCGCTCGTGGCCGCGCTGGCCCGCCCGTATGTGCTGAGCGTCGACGCGAGCGGGCGCGATTCGATCGTGCTTATTGATGTCTCGGCCTCGACCCAGGCCAATGACATCAGTCCGAGCCGATTCGACGCAGCGCGGGCGCGGGCGAGCGAGATGATCGACGCGCTAGCCCAGGGCCAGACCATGACCCTGGTCAGCCTGGGCGCTGAGCCGCGCGTGCTGGCGCCGCGCACCGAGGATCGCGGCGTGCTGCACCGCGCGCTGGATAGCCTCCAGCCAACGTTGCAAGCGGCCAACTTCCCGGCGGCGCTGTCGCTGGCGGCATCGCTGGCCGAGGGTCACCCCGAAGCGCAGGTGATCGTGCTCGCCAGTGGCGCGCTCGACCGGGCGCAGGTGCCAGGCGGCTTTCCGCTACCGCTGCGCTTCATCGGCATCGGCACCGTTGCCGACAACGCCGCCATCGCCGCGTTCGGCACACGCGTCGTGGATGGTCGACTGACCGCGCTCGCGCGCGTCGCCAACTATGGCGCGCAGCCGCGCACCGCAACCCTGGACCTACGCGCGGATGGAGCGCGCTTCGACACGCGGGTGCTGTCGATCGAACCGGGCACCGCGGCGGACGCAGAGTGGGATGACCTGCCGCTGACCGGGCGGATCTTCGAAGCCCACCTGGCCGAGTCCGATGCGCTGGCGGTCGACAACACCGCCTGGTCCGTATCCGGCGGCGACCGACCCACGCGCGTGCTGCTGGTGAGCAGCGGCAACGTGTTCCTGGAGCGTGCGCTCAGCCTGCGGCCGGGCGTGCAGGTGACGCGCTCGGGTCCGAGCGGCTACAGCGCAGACAATCTCGGTGCGCAGCCGTTCGACCTGGTCGTGTTCGACGGCGTCCTGCCGCCCGATTTACCGGCCAGCGGCAGCATGCTTCTGCTCCATCCACCGGTCGGCAATGCGCTGCTGCGTACAGGGCCGGACGTGCCCATCACGCGCCTCGAAGCGGTCCGCGGCGACGATCCGCTGCTCGTGGATGTGGGCCTGGCTGGCGCGCACGTGAGTCGCGCGCGCCGACTCGACGTGCCGGCCTGGGCGGACAGCGTGCTCGAATCGCCCGAGACACCACTGCTGTTGATCGGCGAGCAGTCCGGGCACCGTACGGGCGTGCTCGGGTTCGACGTGCACGACTCGGATCTGCCGCTGCAGCCAGCCTTCCCAATCCTGATGCAGCATTTGCTCGATTGGCTGGTGCCGGCTGGCAGTATCGCTACGCCCGTGGTGCGCGTCGGCGAAGCAGCGGCGCTGGTGCCGCTGCCAGAGACGCAGAGCATCGACGTGGTGCCGCCCGACGGCATCTCCCTTCGGGTGGCGCCGCCATTTCCAGCACCGCCATTTGCGGATACCACCGTGCCGGGCATCTATCAAGTCGTCCAGCGCGATGCATCGGGCGCCGAGACCCGCTCGCAGTTTGCCGCCAATTTTGTAAGTCCTGGGCAATCACAACTGCGCGCGGGCGAGGCAGCCGTAGTTGGTCCTGGTAGCTCGAACGTCAGGCCCGCTGGCGCGATTGCGGGGCCGCGCGAGATCTGGCAGCTCGCGGCCATTCTCGGGCTGGTGCTGCTGGCGGTCGAGTGGTGGGCATTCCAACGCCAATGAGCATGTTCGAGCTGACCAATCCGATCGCCCTGCTGTTGTTGGTCCTGCTTGTGCCGCTGCTCTACCTCGTCTGGCGCGGCAACGCGGTGCCCGCGCTGCGCTCGCAGCTGACGCTGGTCTGCCGCGTCGCGATTTGCACGTTGCTCGTGCTGGCGCTGTCAGGGCTAACGCTCGAACAGCCGGTCGATCGCCAGGCGGTCGTGTTCGTCGCCGATCTGTCGGCCAGTGCCGCGGGCAGCCGCGGCGCCCAGGAGCGCTTCATCGGCCAGGCCGTGTCGGCCAAGCGGCCAGACGATGTATTCGCGGTTGTCGGGACGGCCCGGCAGGCGGTTGTCGACCGGGTGCTCGGCGGCAGTCTCAGCTTCGACGGCGTGCACGCCCAGGTAGCCGACGATGGAACCGACCTCGCCGCTGGGCTGCGTCTGGCCGGCGGACTGCTGCCGGCGACCTATCGCTCGCGCGTGGTTCTGCTGTCCGACGGTCAGCAGACCAATGGTGATGCGACGGCGCAGGCGCGGCTGCTGCAAGCGCGCGGCGTGCGCGTCGACGTCCTGCCGCTGGCCGTGACCAGCGGCCCCGAGGTGTTGATCGACCAGCTGGCCGCGCCAAACGTGGTCCACGAAGGCGAGCGGTTCGGGGTGCGCGTGCAGGTCGTCTCGAACGTCGAGGCTGGCGCAACGGTGCACCTGCTGCGCGGCGACGAGGTTATCGGCGAGCAGGAAGTGCAGCTTCGCCCTGGACTCAACGACATCACCTTCCCGACGCAAGCAGACTCGACTGGTTTCCTGTCGCTGCGCGCGACGGTCACCAGCGACAGCGACACGCTCGCCGAGAACAACACCCAGGCGGCGGTGGTGCAGGTGCAGGGTCCACCACGGGTGCTGGTCGTCGAAGGCCGCCCGGGCGAGGCCAGCGCGATCTACGGCGCGCTGGCCAGCACCGGGATGCTGGTCGAATCGCGATCGGCCGCCGAGCTGCCGGCCGACATGGAGCAGCTCGGCAACTACGCCGCGGTGGTCCTGGCGGACGTGTCGGCCAGCAGCCTGAGTGACGCCCAGCAGACGACGCTGCGCTCGTACGTGCGTGACCTCGGTCGCGGACTGCTGGCCATCGGGGGCGACACCAGTTTTGGCCAGGGCGACTACGTCGGCACCGCGTTGGACGATGCGCTGCCGGTGCGTTCCAGCGTGCGCGCACATCGCGATCAGGGCCGCGTCGCGCTGGTGCTGGTGATCGATCGGTCGGGCTCGATGGCCGACGATCCGTTCCACGAGGGCGCGACCAAGCTCGACATGGCCCGCCAGGCAGCGATTCTGTCAGTGCAAGAGCTGGGGCCACGCGACCTGATCGGAGTGCTGGCGTTCGACTCGTTCCAGCGTTGGCTGGTGCCAATCAACAGCGTGAGCAGCATCGGCTTGCAAGCGCTGCAAGAGCGCATCGGCGCGATCAGTGCGGATGGCGGAACGGACATCTACCGCGCGCTCGAAGCCGGCTTCGACGGCGCCCGTAAGACCGACGCTCAGTATCGCCACGTCATCCTGATGACCGACGGCATGTCGTGCTGCAGCGGCAACTACGCCGCCGTGCTCGACGGCATGCACGCCGACAACGTGACGCTGTCAACCATCGCCGTCGGCGGCGACGCCGATCAGGACCTGCTCTCGCAACTGGCTCGACAGGGCGATGGCCGCTACTACTTCGCCGAACACGCGCGCGACATCCCGCGGCTGATGACGCGCGAGACGAACCTGGCCACACGTGGGCCGCTCGTCGAAGGGCGTATCGAGCCGCGCCAGGTCGGGCCGGACGCCACGTTGTCCGAGCTTGCACGCGACGGCCTGCCGCCGTTGGGCGGCTACCTCGTCACCACGCCCAAAGACCTGTCCGAGGTGCTACTCGTCTCGGAAGCGGCCGACCCGCTGCTGGTGCGCTGGCAATACGGACTCGGCCGCGCGGTGGCCTGGACAAGCGACCTGCGCGGTCGATGGACGGCCGATTGGCTGAGCTGGCCGGGCATGCCGCGGCTATTCGCGGCGATGGTCGGCTGGACGATTCCGCCTGCCTCGGGACCTGTCCAGGTGTTCGTGCGGCCTGGGCCAGATGCGGCCCACGTCAGCGTTGAGACGTCCTCGCAAGCGGGCTCGGGCGTGACGGTCCAGGCGCGGGTGGCGCAGCCGAGCGGTCAGCCTCTCGAGGTACCGCTGGCGGCCAGTGGTCCGGGCCGCTATGACGGCGAGTTCCCGGTTGGTGCTCCGGGTACGTACCTGGTGCGGGTGGAAGCGCGCCGCGACGGCTCGACTGTGGCAGCTGCCGACGCCGCCTTGCCCGTTTCCTATTCGGCTGAGTTCCGGCGGGTATCGGGTGATCCTGGGCGCATGGAACAGATTGCGCGCGCTGGCGGCGGCGCTGTCCTTTCTGTTGAGGTGCCGGGTGACGCGTTCGCGGCGAATCTTGCGCCGGTGCGCAGTCCCGTCCCGCTGCAACGAGTGTTGTTGTTACTGGCGGCGATCCTGCTGCCCATCGACGTCGCGCTGCGTCGCCTGCGCATCTCGACAAGCGAGCTACGTGACTGGGTTGGCCATCCGCGCCACATCCTCTCGCATCTTGCGTTACCTGCCTTTCTCTCGCGCTCAGCCACGCCTGACCTGCCCAAGCCGTCATGGTTGCCCGGCATGCAGCGCGTCAAACGCGGCCCTGTGCGCCCCGCTCGTCCCGCGGGTGGCACCCCGGTAGTCTCCGCCGGCCCGGCCACGCCTTACCTGGCCCGCCAGGCGGACGACGACGCCCCAGCACCCGACGAAGACCCGCTCGCCGAAACCCTACGCTGGCTAGCCGCAAGAAGGCGTGGCAGGCCCGAGAACTAACTGTCCGTCTGTCATCCTGAGCTTGCGAAGGATCCGCTTGCCGAAACGTGTGTGCTCGCGGATCCTTCGTGCTCGTGCCTCGCCTCAGGATGACATTCGAGCCTAAAACTCGACGATCGCGCGGCCGGCGATTTCGCCTCGAGCCAGGGCGTTGCAGGCTTCGTTGATCTGGTCCAGCTTGTAGCGGCGCGTGACCATCTTGTCGAGCGGCAGCTTGCCTTCCTGGAACCAGCGGACGAGGAGGGGGAAGTCTCGATCGGGCGTGCTGCAGCCGCCGGGAGCGCCGCGGAAAACCTTGCCGCGAAAGATCCAGAACATGTCGGGCTGGGCCGGCTTGCCATGCGGCACGCCGACGAGTACGGCCTGGCCGCCTTCGCGCTCGCCCGCGCGACGGTCTCGGACCGCTTGCAAGATTTGCTCGGTCGTCTGAGCGACGCCGATGGCGTCGAAGGCCACGTCCACGCCGCCGCCACTCAGGCGGCGAATACCTTCGACGGCATCCTCGCGCGAGGCGTTCACGCCGTGTGTCGCGCCAAAGAGCCGCGCGAACTCGAGCTTGTCGTCGGCCAGGTCGACGACGATGATCGGGTACGCCGACAGATTGGCACACGCCTGAACAATCGAAAGTCCGACGCCACCCACACCAATGATCGCCACCGAGTTGCCTGGCCGCACCTGGGCCGCGTTCAGCGCCGCGCCAGCGCCCGTCATGACCGCGCAGCCGATGATCGAGGTCACGTCGGTGGCCACACCCGGCGCCAAAGGCACCACCATCTGTTGATCGGCGACCGTGTCGCGGCACCAGGTGAAGGTGCCGGTGAATGTGGGCCGGCCAAATGCCACCGGCTGGCCGCCGTAGCTCACCCGAGCCGGCATTGGCAGCCCGCTGCCTGGACTGGCGTTGCGCTGCACCCAGGTGACCATCACGTTGTCACCTTCCTTGACGTGCGACACGTCGCGCCCAGCAGCACTCACCACCCCGGTTGACTCGTGGCCGAGGACGAGCGGCAGTTCGGGCTTTGGATTGGCCAGCTCGTGCAGTTGTGAGTGACACACACCGGTCGCGAAGTGGCGCACGGTGACCTGGGTCGGGCCTGGGTCTGGCAGGTCGATGTCGTCGACGATCATGGGCTGCCCAGCCTGGACGAGAATCGCAGCAGGCGTCTTCATTGGCGGCGTCGTCCATGGTAGGCGGGCATATGATTCCGTGTCAGTGCTCGACGGCGTACGCGGATTCATCTTCGACGTCGATGGCACGCTCGTACTGGCCGAGGACCCAAACATCGGCGGTGGCATGGCGCCGATTCCGGGTGCGCGCGAAGTGCTCGCAGCGCTGCGTGCCGAGCGCCGGCCGTTCGTGTGCTTCACGAATGGCACTGGCCAGGTGCCATCCGCGCAGGCGGCGCGCTTGCGAGCCGTTGGGCTCGACATTGCCGACGAGCAATTGCTCACGCCGGCGAATGTCGCCGCGGCGTACATCTGCCAGCACCATGCCGGCCAGGACGTGCTGGCATTCGGCAACGACGGGCTGCGGCGGCCGCTGCTCGCCGCGGGCGTGCCACTGGCGGACCTGCGGCAGACAAACGCGGTGGGCGTGGTGTTGATCGGCGCGGACCCGGAGTTCACCTATCCGAAGCTGGTCGCGGCGTGTCGCGCCGTATGGGCCGGTGCGCCACTGCTGGTGACGTCGATGGCGCCATACTTCGCGGCGCGCGACGGTCGCATGCCGAGCACCTCGGGCGCGATCGCCGCTGGCATCATGCACGCCACTGGTGCCGAGCCAATCGTGGTCGGTAAGCCGTCGCCGTTAGCGATGCAGGTCCTGGCGTCCAGGCTCAACCTGCCCGCAGCTCAGATCGCGGTGGTCGGGGATGACATCCACCTCGAGATCAAGATGGGCCGCGAGGCCGGCGTACGGACCGTGCTGGTCCTAACAGGCAGCTCCACAGAAACAGACGGCCCGCCCCCGGACCTGGTGTTGCGGAGCATCGCCGGGCTACTGGAGCTGCTCTAGGGGTACCCTCGAGGTATGAGCCGGCGCTGGTGGACCAGCCCCGATGGGCGCATGGTGTACGTCGGCTGGGACCGTTCGCTGCAGCAGTTCTTCCTGAACGTCGTATCGCTGTGCAAGGACTGTGGCGGCATGGGCGAGGAGTTCGGCACCGAAATCCCGTGCGTCGCGTGCATGGGCGACGGCGTAGCGCACGACGTGCCGAGTATCAACCTCGGCACCGAGAGGCTCGACGAGCTCTCCGCTGCACTGTCCAAACAGGGCATCCCACTGCCCGACAACGTGCGCGCCGATCTCGCCCAGGACCAGCGCACCAACGCCGGTGAGCTGGTGCACGATTACGATCAGGCCTGACCGTTCCGGATCACTCAGGCAGCGATCTCGACGCGCGAACGAACGCCGAGCTTGTCGCGAATTCGATCGGCGTGCGTATCCGCCGTTTTCACCGAGATCACCAGCGCGTTGGCGACCTCGCGGCTGGTCAGCCCGCGGCCAACGAGCGTGGCCACCTCGAATTCGCGCCGCGTGAGCAGCGTCTGCCTCGCGCGCGCAGGCTCCTCGGCGACGGCGCCGTCCGCGTAGGCCACGGCTTCCTCAGGTGAAGCCGCCGCGCCGATGGCCCACTCGGCTTCGAACCGCGGCACGACCCTGGACGGCACGATTTGGCGGGACGACGATCGTCGAAGTCGACGCCAAGTGGTCGGTCGGCATCACCACCAAAAGGCACCGCCTCTAATGCCCTGTTCCGCGCCCGCATGCAGATCGGCACGAAGCGATGTCGACTTCCTGCAAGTCCAATGACGCCGGGCTGTGCTTCAGGTGTGCGGAAAGGCCTGCGCTGCTTGTCCGCCACTCGTTCTGGTCAACCGCCCGTCGGCTGCTCCCGACGCTCCTGGCTCGCTGGTCTTCCCCGGGCCAGGCCACATTCGTGCGGGGTGGCGGGTACCAGGAGGCGTGTTGGGGTTTTACCGAGGTCCGTGGATGGTTTTGGGAACGTCGAGCAACGAGCCGCGCTGCGGGGCCAATTGTCGTCATCGGTGGTGCGGCATCCGTCCACGAACGCACCGGGCTCGCACCAGCTCAACCGCGCATTTCTGGGTACCTCGAGAACTCAATCTCGCGACTGGTCATGAACTCCAACAATGTCGGCACGCCAGACGAAACTTTTTCAATGCCGCGCTTGATAGCCGGGACGATCTGGTCTGGCGTCGTGATCCGTTCACCATGCCCGCCGAGCGCGCGAGCGAAATCGGCGTAGTTGCCGCTGATGTCAGTGCTGCGGTACTTCTCCGTGGCCACCTTCATGACGGGCAGCTCCATGGCCATCGAGAAGTTGTTGAGCAATATGGACAAGATCGGAATCCGTTCACGGACAGCCGTCTCGAAGTCCATGCCGGTGAAGCCAATGGCGGCGTCGCCCCAGACGTTCATGCACAGCTTGTCGGGGCAGGCCAGCTTGGCGCCCATGGCCAGCCCCAGGCCATAGCCAAGCTGGGTGGTCTTGCCCCAGCCGATGTAGCTCAGCGGCGTTGTAGCGCGCCAGAACGGCGACAATTGATCGCGCGGCGAGCCGGCGTCGTGGGTCACGATCGTGTTGTCGAGATCGACGGTGCGTGCAAGCTCGGCCAGCACGCGGTACGGGTTCAGCGGTACGGAATCAGAGGTGATCTTGGGCATCCAGCGCTCGAGCCAGCCCTGGTGGATCTCGGCGATCTCGCCAGTGACTGCTTGCAGGCGCCCGCGCGGCTTGCCGATGGCGTCGCGCACGGCGGCAAGCATCGCGTCGAGGACGAGGTCGGCATCGCCGACGAGCCCGTACTGCGCCGGGATGTCCTTGTTGATGTCGTTCGGATCGAGCGTGGCGTGAATGACGGTCTTGCCCGCGGGCACCCGGGCGGCGAAGCCTGTCCTGGTCAGACTGGCGCCAACGGCGAACACCACGTCGGCGTGCGTCAAGAAACGCTGCACGGTCTCGGGAATCGCTGCGCCACCCGAGCCGAGCGCCAGTGGATGCGTCTCGTCGAAGGCGCTCTTGCCGGGCAGCGTGGTCGCCACCGGCGCCTCGAGCAGCTCGGCCAGCTCGCGCAATTTGCTCCAGGCTTTGGCGTAGTGCACGCCCTGACCGGCGTAAATGACCGGTCGCGACGCACTGACCAGCACGCGCGCGGCCTCGTCGACGGCGACTGGATCGGGCGCGCTGCGCAGGCGCTGTGGGCGCTGGTAGGCGAGCTCGCCGGGTAGCTCCTCGCGTGCCACGTCGCCCGGGATCTCGACCATCGTCGGACCCATGCGCGTGTTGCGCGCCTGAGCAAAGGCGCGCCGCAGCGTATCGCTCGTGCTGGACGCCTGGAGCAGCGTCTCAATCGACTTGGTGACGTGCTGGTAGTTCAAGTAGGCGTGGAAATTCGGTCGCACCTGGAGCATCGCGCGCTGGTAGCCGCCCGGGATGACGACCAGCGGCACGCCCTCGGAATACGCCTGCGCGACGCCGCCGAAGGCATTCTCGGTGCCCGGGCCATGCTGCATCGCGAAGACGCCGATACGCT
>DASXRR010000094.1:0-9673 GCA_036506475.1 Chloroflexota bacterium | reverse complement strand
CCTTTTCGAGCGCCTCTTCCATCGACGCTGCCTCGAGGACGGCGAAGCCATCGATCGAGATGTTGGTCGACTCACGTACTGTCAGCTTGCATTTGGCAAGGGTGAGTAGACGGCCTTCGGAGCTGGGGGCGAGGCCTCCGGACAAAGCTATCGTTCCAGCGGCGGTTTCGTCGTCGACGAGTTTGGTCATCGCGTCCTGGAGTGCCTGCGGCGGAGCGCTTGTGTGACCAATCGTCAGCGTCATGAGGTACTGCATGGTGGTGACCTGCCCTCAGTCGTAGTAGCGCCGGACGCTGGAGCCGGTGCGCGTCACGTCCGTGCCGTAGATGTGGATCGAGATCGCCGTCGTGTCGGCCGAGTTGTGGACTCGGTGGATGTCGCCGGGTGGTGCGAACCCGCCGACGTCGCCGACATGCTGCGATCGATCAGGTTGAGATCGGTGCTCGGCGGTCAGCAGGTCCGGGCTGGGTAGGTGCTGGCGCAGCTGCCCGGCCACGTGCTGGGCGGTGGCCGGCCCGGTCGAGCTAACGCCGCGGGCGCTATTCGAATTGGAACATCACGCGCGGTACGCTGGCGCTCGTGAAGGTGCTGATCTCGGTCGACATGGAGGGCATCTCGGGCGTCGCCACCCGCCGCGAGACCGCCACGGGCTGGCCGCCGGGCGCGGGCAAGGGCGATGACTACGAGCGCGCCCGACTGTGGATGACCGCCGACGCCAATGCCGCGATTGCCGGCGCGTTCGACGGCGGCGCGACCGAAGTCGTCGTCGCGGACGCCCACGACGGCATGCTCAACCTGGTCTGGGAGCAGCTCGACGCGCGCGCTGAGCTCATCCGAGGCTACGAGAACCGGCCCTCGCTGATGCTGGGCGACCTGGACGCGTCGTACGGCGCGGTGTTCTTCGTCGGCTACCACGCCCGCGCGGCGGATGGCCGCGGCGTCTTGAGCCACACGTTCACCGGCCCGAACGTGCTGTGGGACGTGCGACTGAATGGCGAGCCGGCGAGCGAAGCGCGCTTCAATGCGGCCGTGGCCGGCCAGCACGGCGTGCCCGTGGCGCTGATCACCGGCGACGACGTGATCTGTCAGGAGACCAGGAGCTGGCTGCCGGACATCGAAACCGCGGTGGTCAAGTACGCGCTGGATCGATTCACGGCGCGCTGCCTGGCCCAACCCGTGGCGCTGGAGCGCATTCAGCAGGCGGCCTGCCGAGGCGTGCAGCGCTCGAGTGAGATGCAGCCGTTCGTGCTCGAGGCGCCGGTCACGCTCGAGATGGTTTTTGGCGACTCGTCGATGGCCGCGGCAACGCTGCGGATACCACATGTAGAACGCTGTGGCGATCGCGCGATTCGCTACCTGGCCGAGGATGCGCAGCACGCCTATGACGTGTGCACTGTGGCGCTGGCGCTGGCAGGATCGAATGCGGCGCGCGAGCGACTCTAGGGGGAGGAAAAGCTGGCGCGGCGAGCCGGATGGCCGATCGCGGTCAGGAACATGACGCTCTTGTCGGCCGCGTGCGGCGAGAAGAAGCGGATCACGTCATCGTCGAAGAAGGTCAGGCCGGTCGCGCCCAGGCCGAGGGCGTATGCGCCGAGGTACAGTCGGCCGCCTTCGATTGCACCTTCGAGCTGCGCGGCGCGATAGCCACGGTTGTCCAGGCGATCGAGCACCGTGTGCAGATCGGCAAGTGAGTAGACGTTGACCGCGGCGTCGGCGGCGAGCTCCTGGCCCAGGTCGAGAAAGCCGGCGACGGCGCGAAAATCGCCTTGCTGCAAGGGTTTCAGACTGCCCTCGAAGACGTAGCTGCCCGGTTCGAGGCCGTCGACCGCGTGAACGATCAGGTAGGGCGTGGTCAGGCGCTCGCCCCAGTCAGCCGCAACGGGTGCAGTGGCCGTGGCCAAGATGATTTCCAGCTGGTCGCGGGTGATCGGCGCGTGGTTGAATCGGCGCGCGGAGCCACGGCGGATGATGACCTCTTCGATTGGCGGGCCAGGCACCGTCCACGCGGCCGGCGCCGGCGCGATGTCGGATCGCCAGTGGGCCGCGGCGGTGCCAGTCGGCAGCGACGACGCGTTGTGCATGGCGGTGATGGCCGGGTAATCGACTTCGCTGCGCGATAGTGGCTGGACTGCATGGTCCAGTGGCGGCAGGGCGGGGGCAGCAATGGGCGAAGCAGCCTCGAGGCCAATCGGCATCAGGCAAATTGCAGCCTCGTGGACGGCGTCTATGCCCAGGAGTTGATTTACGGCGTCGTCGGCGAAGCCCATGACGACGGATGCCGTCGGGTCGACGGCCAGTGCATTGGCCAGAATCGTGCCGCTGTCCCAGAAGCTGTGGCGGTACGCGCGCGCCTGGTACTTCCACGCGTTGCGCCAGAAGGTGCTCGTCAACACGACGATGGCCGGTGCATGGGCGACGTGGGATTCGCCACCCGTGGCGTCGATTAGCGCGGCACGCACATCTCCAGGGCGCAGCTGACGCAATGCATGGTCGTGCGCGCCGTAGTGATAGACACCAGCAGCCAGATCGGGCAGATCCTGGCAGACCACGTACAGCTCGATGTGATAGAGGGCGCCGGTGCAGGCCGCGGCGCGGAATGGCACCTGCTCGTCGTGGCGGCGCAGCTTGCGCGTAACGCCGTTGGCGTAGAAGCACAGTCGCGCCAGACTGACCTTATCGACGCGCTGCGCTGACCACGCTGAGAAGTCGTGCGGTAGTGGGAGCGGCGCCAGGTCCGTGTAGATCTTGAATGGCAGCGGCTGGTTCGGCCAATCCAGGCGGTGCGTAGTGGCGCGCAGACTGGCCAATGAGTGCTTGGTCGCGTCGTGATAGCGCCAGGCGGCCTCGCCGGAGTGCGCCAAGGCTAGCGCCGGGTGTAGCGGTGTTTGACGCCGACCGGGAAGTACTCGGGGTGGCCCAGCGGCGCGAGCTCGATGCGCGGGCGTTGGCGTTCGGGCGGCACGTAGTTGGCGAATTCGCTGTTCAGCCGTCGCACGTGGTGCAGGATGGAGTCGGCGATGACGTCGACTTTGTCAGCACTGGCAGCGACGCCCGGGCCAAGCTCGACGACGATGGACAGGTACCGGTTGCGCTCATCGTCTTCGCGCGCTTGCATGACGAACTTGCCAGTCACCCATTGATCTATGGGCGACTGCTCGAGGCCCACGGTCACGTTCTCGGGAAAGACGTTGGCGCCGAAGTAGGAGATGGTGAAGTCAGCTCGGCCGAAGACGTAAGCGAAGGGCAATGGCCGGACGCCGCGATCGCTCGCACGACGCACTTCCGCAATTGGATCAAAGTCGAACTGACGTAAGAACGAAAGCATCTGAGGAAAGTCGACGAGGCCGCCCGAGTCGGCGATGTGGTAGCGCACCAGCGGAACACCGTTGTCGCCGGAAAACAGCAGCGTGCCGTCGACGACCTCGAAGAAGCGCGCGCGCGGGTCGTACTGCACCAGCGTCGGCAGGCGCGATTCGCCAAAGAGCGCTCGCGCCGCATCGGGCCGTTCCGCCAGGAAGCGTCGGATGGTGACGCTGAGCGGCGTCTCATTTCCGAGCACGCCGGCGTCGGCGGTGCCGTACAGCGACACCGAGTCGAACACGGGCGCGGTCGAGCCGAAGCGCTGGCTGACCAGGGTGCGCCACTCCTCGGAAAAAACCTCGCCGGCCGTGACCAGCTTCACGTGCAGGCTCGGCCAGTCGACACCGTCGGCCAGGCCCGAGTCGACGACGTCTTTGAGAAACGGCGGATAGCCGAGCAGCACGACCTGCTCGAACGATGGGCCAAGCTCGCGCACCACGCGCAAAATCTCGGTCTTGTTGTTACCAGGCGTGATCACAGTGATTGGATAGCCGCGCGCGGCGAGATGGCGGCAGCTCTGGGCGGTATACATGCCGCCGACCCATGTGCCGAGCGCGAAGCACACAACCGCGAGTGTGGTGCGCGTATCGGCGCGAAAACTGTCGTAGAAGGCCTGCTCGAAGCGGCGCGCCACGGGCAGCTCATCCGAGACGAAGCGTGGCCAGAACGTTGGCTGGCCGGTCGAGCCCGATGACACGGCGACCATGTCGCACGCCTGGAGTTTGCCGCCGCGGCACAGCGCCGACAGCGGGTACTTATACAGGTAGGTGCGCTTGTCGATCAGCGGTAGGCGCTGGAAGTCCTCGAAGGTGCGGACGTCCGCGGGGTTGATGCCGTGGTCGTGCAGAAACATGCGATAGGCGGGCACATCGGCTGCGACCGACTGGAAAAGAGCGACGGCGTTCGCTTGGGCGCCAGCCACGTTTTCGGCACCAGCGAGGGCGTCGTCAAGTGACGTGTCGACGAAGGCTTGCAGCGCGCCGAGCGCACGCGCTGGTGCGGTCAGCATCAAATCAGGCGGGGCTGCCCAGGTGATCCTGGAACCAACCCAGGACACGACCCAGGAAGTCGACACGATGTGATGGCGGGCCGACGCGCAGCATGGCGTGCGAGCCGCCGGGGTAGCGCGCGAACTCGACCTCGCAGCCGGCCTGCTTGAGCGCCACGAACATTTGCTCGCCCTGACCGATCGGACAGCGATCGTCGGCTTCGCCCTGCACGATGAGCGTTGGCGTCTTGGCGCGATGGGCGAAGGTCGACGGTGAGTGGGCCGCGAAGGCCTCGCTCGCCTCGTGCGGCTTGCCGCCCCACTGGTACGGCCCCCAGGCGTGCGAGATGTCGCTTGTGCCGTACATCGACTCGAGGTCGAAACACGGCGCACCGCACACCGCCGCTTTGAAGCGATCGGTCTGGCCGATTGTCCACGCAGTCATGAACCCGCCGTAGCTGTAGCCCCAAATGCCCGTGCGCTTGGGATCGACGTACGGTCGCTCCAGGACGGTATCGACGACGGCCATCAGATCGAGGTAATCCTCGCCACCCCAATCGACGCGCACCTGCTGTGCAAAGTCGCGGCCGTACGAGCCGGAGCCGCGCGGATTCGAATAGACAACCAGGAAGCCGTGGCTGGCGAGGGCTTGCTGGACAGCCTGGAAGCTATAGCCGTAGTAGCCGTGGGGTCCGCCGTGCACGTCAAGCACGAGTGGGTACTTCTTCTGGGGGTCGAAGTCGGCGGGTTTGAGCAGCCACGCCTCGGTAATGGTGCCGTCGCGATCGACGTCGAAGCGCTCCCACGTCGCGGCTTTGGCCTTCTCTAACAGAGCGGCGTTCAGTTGTGTCACCAGGGTGCGTTGATTCGACTGTCGATCGTAGACCGCGACTTCGGCCATGCTCTCGAGGCTGCTGTGCGACTGGACAATGTAGCGCGCGGCCGTGTCAACACTGAAGCCGGCGTTGAGCGCCTTCGTGCCGCGCTCGATGTTCACCTCGGCCGTCTCGACGTCGAACGTGTAGTGGCCACTTTCACCTGCGTGGACGGCGTGGAACAGGATCGTGTGGTCGTCAATCCAGACTGGCTGAGACGGGCCGAGGATCGTCGGGAAGCCGGCTTCGGGCAGACACTGCAGGTCCGTTGTGAGGCGTTTGGTCGCGTCCGCATTGACGTCGTAGATAAAGAAGTCCAGCTGCGCCGTTGGCTCCGTGTCGCCGGCGAAGACAATACGGTCGCCCGACGGAGACCATGACCAGACGCCGACCGTGCCTTGCGGTGGACCAATGCGCCTGGTGCGGCCGGACTGCACGTCGACCAGGCCGATCTGGGAGTAGATGCCGTTGTCGGTCGAGATGCGCGCGGCGATGGCTCCCCCATCGGGCGACCACTGTGGGTACCAGTGGTCCTCCAGGGCGCTGGTCAGCCTTTTGCGGTCCCCTGACTGGACGTCGACGCTCCAGACCTGCCACCGCACATCATTCAGGTAGCCGCGGTTGTCCTGCTTGTAGTCGAGCCTTCGGGTGACTTTTACTTTAGGCGTCTTGGGTGCCGGCTCTTCGTCGGGGTTTTCGGGGTCGAAGGCGGTGACGTAGGCGATCGCCTGGCCGTCGCGAGACCAGTCGAGCTGGCCAATGGCTTGACTGTGCGTTGTTAGCTCACGGGCTTCGCCTGGGCCGTCGATGGGTAAGACGTAGATGCCACTGCTGTCTTTGACGCGGTCGGAGACGAACGCGATCGACTTGCCGTCGGGTGACCAGCGTGCCTCACGGTTCCTGTCGCCGGCGCCGGTGACACGGCGGGCATGCGAGCCGTGGATGGCGGCGAGCCACACCTGGCTGGTGGCGCGGTCCGTGGCCCGGTCGGCTTTGGCAACGGTGTAAATAATGTGGCGGCCATCGGGTGAGACCTGCGGGTCTACGGCCGCGACGGCGTCGTAAATCAGCGTTTCCGGCGTGAGCTGGCCCATTGGTGGCCCATGGTAAACCTCCGCCCTGACGGGCTGACGCCCTTGTCACTCCTTGCGCTAGCGCGCGCCTTTCCGAGACGTTTCCCTCCGGGCGGAACGGGAGGATGGTCAGCACGGGCCGCGGTCGTCGGTCGTCGGTCCCCGCGCTGCGCGCGCCTTCCGGATTCCCCGTCCAGGAAGGAAGGGTATCGATGGGTGACCGCGGCTGCGTGCGGCGGTCGTCGATCCCCGCGCTGCGCGCGCCTTCCGAGACGTTTCCCTCCGGGAGGAACGGGAGGACTTCAGCACGGGCCGCGGTCGTCGATCCTCGCGCTAGCCGGCGGGTTCCCATCTGGGATGGATGGGCGACTGGTTCGGTAGCCGATGAAGCCCGCGTTCCCGGCGCCAGCCCTCGCGCAAGCGGGCGTCTTTCGGATGGGCCCTGCGAGGAGGACCGGCAGGATGCTCAGCGCGGACTGCGTGCGGCGGTCGTCGATCCCCGCGCTGCCCGCGCCTTCCGGATGTCCCTCCAGGGAGGAAAGAGTGTCAGCGCGGTCGGGGGGTGCGTGCCGGGCGCTGGTCAGGCCTCGATGGGGTTGCCCGCGGCGCGCCAGGCTGTCGTGCCGCCGGCCAGGTTGGTGACCTGGGTGTAGCCGACCTGTTTCAAGAAGCGGGCGGCGCGGACAGATCGTGTGCCGCCCTGACAGACGACAAGCAATTCGCGATCGCGGGGGATGCTTTCCAGCTGTGTGGCCAGGTCCGATTGGGGGATAGAGCGGGCGCCAGGAATGTGGCCAGCCGTGTATTCGGCAGGTTCGCGTACGTCGAGCACGAGCGCCTCGGACTGGCGCAGCCAGGCGGGCGCCGCCCCAGGGTCGATATCACGCACGTCGAGGCGATCGTGCGGCATGGCCCACGCGTAGTCCGCCTCACCGCGATTGGTGGCCAGAATGGCTGACATGTTCAGCGGTCGCGCGGGCGTGTCCTCGGCGGTGTGCAGGAAGTCCTCGGGCGACAATTGCAAAACGGGGTTGAAGCGTCGCTCGAAGCCGATCGTGGTGCTCGGACGGCCACACATGCCCTTGCCGCACGAACCTTCGAAGTGGGCCGGAAACACCTCGAGATAGTCGGCGAGCTGCAACAGGTGACTGATGCTCTCGTACTGCGCCCGAGCACCCTCGGGTCCGCCGAAGTCAGGTCGCCCGACGTCGCCGACGAACAAGGTATCGCCGCTGAGGATGATGCTCGGCTCAGGACTACGCGGCGGATTGGTGACCAGCAAGCACACCGACTCGGGTCGGTGGCCGGGCGTGTGCACGACGGTGATGATCAGCTGGCCAAGGTGGAGCTCCTGGCCATCGTGCAGCTTTTGAAACGGAAAGCGGACGTCAGCCGATTCATGGAGCCAGAGCCGTGCGCCAGTGGCGGCGCTGAGCGCGCGGTTGCCCGAAATGTGGTCAGCATGCAGATGCGTGTCGACGACGTCGGTAATCGAGTACTCGCGCTCGTGCGCCAGATCGAGATAGGGCTTTATGTCGAGCTGCGGATCGACGACGGCGGCTTCGCGCGACTGGCGCGACGCCAGGAAGTAGGAGGCGCAGCCCGTCTCGTCGTGCAGGAACTGTTTGAAGTACATCTACGTCACGCAGGTCAGCACCGTGTCATAGATGATCATAGTCCCGAGACGGAGATTCTCAATAGATAGGCGCTCGTCGATGCCGTGGTAACCCTTGAGGTCTTCGGCGTCAAAGAGGCAGGGCACGAGACCATACGCGGGCACGCCGCGTTGGCGGAAGTAGCGCGCGTCGGTGCCGCCGACGCAAATCGACGGCGTCACGATGGCGTTCGGCGCATGCGTTTTGCAGGCAGACTCGAGGGCTTTGAACAGTGGGTTGTCCCACGGCGCAGTCGCCGGCGCGGCATCCGGCCAGGTGACTTCGAATGTGACGCCAGCATCGTTGACGACCTGCTCCAGGTTCGACACGAAGGCGCGCGCGTCCGTGTCGGGCAGCAAGCGGCAGTCGAAGCTCATCTCGGCGCGCTCGGGAATGACGTTGATCTTGTAGCCGCCGCTGAGCATGGTCAGGCTGACGGTGTCGTGCAGCAGCGGCATCGACGCCCGCTTGGCGGCAATTTCGCGCCGCGCGACATCGCCGCCGAGGCGTTTGATCATCTCGGCGACGGGCGGGCATTCGCGGTCTTCGGGTAGTTGGGTCAGGATGTTGTGCGCCGCCGTGACCAGGCGGTGGGTGGCGGCCTCAGGCCACGGCTGCGAGGCATGGCCTGGCTCGGCACGCGCGACGAGCCGCAGGCGCACCGCGCGCTTCTCGGCCACCGAGATTTCGAATGCGTCGCCGACGCTAAAGAAGCCACGCATTCCCGAGCCGCCTTCGTCGAGCACGAACTCGGGATCGAGGTCGTCGAAGTGGTTTTCGACCATCCAGCGCGCGCCCATCGGGCTGCCGATCTCCTCGTCGCAGTTGCACAGCAGGATGACGTCTCTTGTCAGCTCTGCATTTCTGCGCTTCAGCAGCAACATGGTCATGAGCTCCATGACGCCCATGCCCTTCATGTCGAGCGCGCCGCGACCGTAGACGTAGCCGTCGGCGACCTCGCCCGAGTAGGGGTCGAAGCGCCAGTCGGCGGCGACTGCCTGGACGACGTCCATGTGGTTGCTCAGCAATAGCGGTTTCCCTGTTGGCTGTGCTGCTGTGAGTCGTGCAACCAGATTGACTTTGCCTTCCTCCGGCGACTCGTAGACCCGGTATGGGATTCCGTTGACGGACAGTTGATCGGCGAACAGAGCCGCCGTCTCGACGGTCCGCCCGCGCGGATGCGAGCTGTCGAGGCGCACATAGCGCGACAAGATCTCCGTAGCTTCGTCGACGGTGCGGTTCCAATCGATTGCAGTCATGTGGGGCTTAAAGGCTACTAGCCAGTGGCACTCCTGATCGTTGGCGTTGTCCAGGTCGGGGGAGCACTTGTGTTCGCTGGCATGTTCCGGGTCGGGGGAGCACTTGTGTTCGCTGGCACTGTCCGGGTCGGGGGAGCACTTGTGTTGGTTGGCATTCTCCGGGTCGGGGGAGCTTGCAGCCCCCCGCCGCCAGTCGCTGCTCCGCTCGCGAGCTCGCTCTGCGCTCCTTTCCGCGGCGACCCCCCGCAACAGGGGCTATTCGCCAATGGCTACCACTCGGCAGGCTGAGAACACGCGGGCGTTGGCGTGACTCAGCGGTTGGGCTCAGCTCACGGGGCGTCGGCGTGCTCGGCGCTCAGGCTCAGCACGCTCGGGGCGTCGGCATGGCTCGGTCGTCTGGCACAGCTCACGGGGGCATCGGCGCGGGCCCTCGGGCCGAAGGTAAACGCTACACGCGCACACG
>DASXRR010000093.1:0-7649 GCA_036506475.1 Chloroflexota bacterium | reverse complement strand
GTCCCACGCGATGTTGTCCCAGGCGATGTTGTCCCAGCTCAGAGTGAGCCAGTTCAGTAGTGCGCCGAGGAGTCCGAGCAGCCCCTCCCAGCGCACGGGCAAGCCGTACAGCGCCGAGTAGAGCGTGCCCGCGGTCCGATCGGCGGGCTGCAGACCACGATTGGCCGTACCGCGTGGACCACTCGTGACCGCCGCGTAGGCGTCGCCCGAACCGGCGCCGATGGCGGCGTTCGGAGGAGCGACACCTGAGCTCTGACCGAAGCTGCGCGCGGTCCCGGTCAGAATTGCTTTGACCTGGTCCGGCTTGAGCTGCGGCTGACGTTCGAGCAGCAGGGCGACCTCGCCAGAGATGGCGGCGGTGGCCATCGAGGTGCCCGTCAGACGGAAGTACGACGCGCCGTTGCGGGCCGTGACGACGTGGTCCTGGAGCAAACCGTCCAACGTACTGCCCGGCGTGCGGACCGAAACAATGCGCCGCCCCGGCGCCACGAGCTCCGGTTTCGGTGTGGACAGCGCCGGCGTGCCATAGCCCGAGAACCAGCCCGTCAGGTCGTCGCCAACCGCGCCCGTCTCACGATCGTCGGTAGCACCGACGGTAATCACATACGGATCGGCGCCGGGTGAATCGACCACGCCCGCTGTATTGCCCGATGCCGCAACCACGACGAGCCCGCGCAGCCAGGCCAGCTCGACCGCGGCAGCCATTGGATCGACGCGGTAGCTCGCTCGCGGCGGCGCACCGAGTGACAGGTTCAGCGCACGAATGCCGTACTGCTGCTGATGATCGATTGCCCACTGGATGCCCAGAATGACCGACGAGGCGAGTCCACGGCCCTGGGCGTCGAGGACGCGCACGTCGACCAGGCGCGCGCCGGGCGCTACGCCGACGAACTCGCCGGCCGAACGCTGGCCATTGCCCGCGATGGTGCCGGCGACGTGTGAGCCGTGGCCGCCGGGGTCGGACGAGCCAATTACGCTATCGGCGAAGTTGACCCGCCCGACAATCCGATTCGTCGGCTGCACGAGGTCCGGGTCATCGGCGATGCCCGAGTCGAGCACGGCCACCGTCACACCCGCACCGCTGCCACCCGTGGCCCACACGCGATCGGCATTCAGCGCAACCGGATAGGCACTGCCGAGGGCCGAGCTGTCGGCGTGGGTATGGACTTGCGCATCCTCGGCGATATACGCGACGCCCGGCAGCAGACTCAGCGCGCGGATGCCTGCCGCGTCAACCAGCCCGGCCGCGCCACTGACCAGCGGCAGCGCCACGCGCGCGATGCCGTTGAGCCGCAGCAGGCCCAGCGCTTGCTGGGCCAGCTGCAAGTTCACCCCGGGCAGATGCGACACCGCTGGATCTAAAGCCACGATCACCGGCAGCCTGCGGCTCGGGGTAGCCGTCATGCGCTGCTCCAGGATCGGGTCGATGGGCGCCGAGAGGACCGCCGCGTGAGCGACCGGGAGTGCCGTCAGTTGGGGCACACTGACGGACGAGCCGACTACGACAGCCAGCGACAGTCGCGCCAGCACGCGTCGAACTCTTATAAAGATGGTCATTCCGCGCGGACCTCCCACACCGGCCGCGGCAGAATGATGTCAAGCCAGAATCACGTCGGGGAGATCTGGGCGTGACAGCTGCGTGACTGCTCTGTTTCAGTATGGTAACGAGAACGTAAACACACTGCCGTTTCGCGGCCCAGCTGACTCGGCCCATAGGCGGCCGCCGTGCCCGGCGATGATGCCGTGGCTGATGTACAGCCCGAGCCCGCTGCCCTCGAGCTTGCGCGTGCCCGAGACGCGATAGAACCGTTCGAACAGGTGCGGCAAGTCCTCGGGCGGGATGCCCAGGCCAGGATCGCGCACCGACACCGTCGCCGCGGTCGTGTCGCCGCCGACGCTGACACTGATCGTGCCGCCGTCCGGCGAGTACTTGACCGCGTTGGTCAGCAAGTTCTGCAACACCTGGTACAACCGTGCTCCGTCCCATACGCCGATCAAGCTGCGTGGCGCATCCGCTGTGATCGTGTGCTTCGTCGTCAAGGACTGGACGGTGCTCACCACGCGCTGCACGATGTTGACCAGGTCCACTGGTTCGCGCACCAGGTCGAGTCGGCCAGCCTCGACGCGCGACAAGTCGAGCAGCAGGTTCAGCATGTGCCCGAGCCGGTCGGCGTGCTCGACCATCATGTCGGCGCGTTCATTCAGCTCATCGCGATCGACTATGCCGCGGCGTAGCGCGCGCTGCATCAACTGCGCCTGGCCCTTGAGCACGGTGGCTGGCGTACGCAGGTCGTGCGAGGCGATCGACAGCAGCTCGTCCTTCAACCGTTCGACGTCGCGCCGCGTCGTAATGTCGCGAAAGACGACCTCGCCACCGGCCAGGTGACCAGCCGTGTCGCGGATCGGCGCGCTGTCGAAACTCAGCACGCGCCGTCCGTCGCCATACACGTCGACCTCGAGATCGCGTCGTGCTTCGCCCAGGATGAGGTCGTCGAGCACCGGCGCCAGCGCTTCGGCGACTGTTTGGGCGCCGAGTGGCCAATTGCCCCACTGCTCGCGATCCAGCCGTTGGCCGAGCACGATGCCAGCGCCGATCGGGCCGAAGATCTCGCGCGCCTGCGGGTTCAGGCTGATGATGCGACCAGCAGGGTCGAGGACCAGCAGGCCCTCGGTCATGCTGGCCATGATCGCCTCGAGCTCGCTCGCCCGACGCGTCGCCTGGACGCTGCCGCCGCGCTGCAGCACCTCGAGCGCTGGTGCGACGTGCGCGGCGACCGCTTGTACCAGCAGCAGATCGTCTTCGTCGTACGTCTCGATGTCGTAGCTCTGCAATGACAGCACCCCGGTCGCACGGTCGCCGACAAGCAACGGCACCGTGATCGTCGATTCGGGCAAGCCCGGCGTATCGGTCGCGTATTGCACTTGAACGCGCGGGCCCTCCACGGACCAATGCCGAATCAGGCTCGGCTGCTGGTTGCGGATGACCTCGCTCATGAAGCCATGGCCGAGCGGGAACGAACCGCCCGGCAGCTCGGCGCCGGCCTCGGTCTGATGGACGACTTCGACCATCCCACTGACGTCGTCGAACAGACCGACGACGAAGGTGGTCGTGTCCAGGGCGTGCGACAGCTCCTGGCGCACGGCGCGGCACAGCCCATCGATCGACTGCTGGCGACCCAGCGCGACCTGGACGGCGCGAATAACGGAAAGCCTGGCCTGGCGTCGGTGAAGGGTCGCGGGCACGCGCAACATTGGCTCGAACTGAGTTCGCTATCTTGCGCGTTCTGGACAGTGAACCGAAGGCTTTACCGGTAACAGTTACGTGTCAATTTTCCGGCGATTAGTCCGAATTCTCCGCGCCAAGCACGTAATAGCCCACACCACGGCGGCCCAGGATGTAGCGCGGCTCGCCCGGCTCTGGCTCCAACTTCTGCCGCAAGCGGTAGATGTTGGCGCGCACGATCTCGTCCTGCCCGGCGTATTCCGAGCCCCACACTTGTTCGAGCAGCTCGCTGGCCGTGAAGACGTGGCCAGCACCGCGCACGAGTATGCGGAGCAGCTGGTACTCCTTAGGCGATAGCGAGACGGCTCGGCCACCGACTCGCGCCGAGTGGGTCAGTGGATCGAGCGTCAGCACAGCGCCCGCTCCAGCAGCAGCTGGGGCAGCGCGTCGGGCGCGCTTCAACACGGCGCCGATGCGCGCCAACAGCACGCGCACCAGAAATGGCTTGGTGATGTAGTCGTCGGCACCCGCCTCGAATGCCTGGAGCACGAGCGACTCTTCGCCAGCGGCACTGAGAATGATGACCGGCACTTCGTCTTCAGCCGCGCGCAGCGCGCGCAGGGCCTCGAGTCCACCCAGCCGCTCCATCTTCAGATCCAGCAGCACCAGGTCGGGCTGCACGCGGCGCACCGTTGAGACGAGTACGTCGCCATCGTCGGCGGCCTCGACACGGAACCCGTTGCCGCGCAGCAGGATTTCGACGAGATGCCGCAGTCGAGGATCGTCGTCCACGACCAGGACGGTCGGCATTGCACAAGACGATATATAAGTCCTGGCGAAACCAACGCAAGCGCCGCGTCAGCGCGCTATTCTGTCCTCGCAAGCGGTGTTCAGCCCACTGAAGCCCACACGTTTTCGCGGCGGTCGCGGCGCGTGCCCGTGAACCACATCGTGGCGCTCTCTGGTGGCGTCGGTGGCTCGCGCTTCACGCGCGGCCTGCGTGCCGCGGCGCCCGAACAGACGCACGTGACGGCTGTGATCAATACCGGCGACGACGTCACGTTGCATGGGCTGCGTATCTCGCCCGATGTCGACACCGTCCTGTACGCGCTGTCCGACGTGGTTGACGAGCAGCGCGGCTGGGGACCACGCGGAGATTCGTTCCGCTGTATGGCCGCACTCGAGCGTCTAGGCGGCGAGACCTGGTTTCGGCTGGGCGACATCGACCTGGCGACGCACATTCGGCGTACCGAGCTGCTCGCCGCGGGCTGGCCAGCCAGCCAGGTCACGGCGGAGCTCGCGCGCCGATTGGGCATTACGGACACCACGATCCTGCCAATGACCGATCAGCCCGTGGAAACCGCTGTCCAACTTGCCGAAGACGGTCAGTGGGTGCACTTCCAGGAGTACTTTGTCCACCGCCGCACCGATGCGGCAATCGCCCGCGTCCGCTTCGACGGCATCGAACAGGCCGCGCCCGCGCCAGGCGTCGGCGAGGCGCTGGCCGAGGCCGACCTCATCGCCATCTGTCCGAGCAATCCGTTCGTCAGCATCGCCCCGATCCTGGCGGTGCGCGGCATGCGCGCCGCGATCGCGGACGCCCGAGGGCGGGGCGCCAAAGTGGCCGGCGTGAGTCCCATCATCGGCGGTGCGACGGTGAAGGGCCCGGCCGCACGCATGCTGGTCGAGCTCGGCTTCGAAGCATCCGCCCTGGGCGTCGCGCGCCAGTATGCTGATCTGCTCGACATGTTCGTGATCGACACAGTCGACGCCGACCAGGCCGAGGGCATGCGTGGGCTGGGCATCAGGCCGCTGGTCGTGAACGCCTGGATGCGCGGCCGGCGCGGCGAAGCGCGGCTGGCGCGGGCAATGCTCGGAGCGGTGCGGTGATCACACAGCAGGTGTGGGCGGTCGTCGTCGCTCGAACCGGCCCGAGCGCCAAGAGGCGGCTCGCGCTGAGTCTCAGTCCGGCGCAGCGCGCTGCGTTGGCGCGGCGAATGCTACGCGCGGTGCTCGATACGTGCTCCGCGGCCGAGTTGGGCGGAATCGTCGTCGTCACCGATACGGCGCCCGGCCTGGCGCTGGCCACCGAGATGGGCGCGGTCGCGCTGCCCGACCCTGGCGCCGGTCTGAACGCGGCAGTCTCGCTCGGGCTCGACGTGGTCAGCCAGCAGGCGCCCGGCACCGCGGCACTGGTGCTGCCGGGCGACGTGCCGCTGGTGGAGCCCACCGACATTCACGCCATCGTCGAGGCCGCCGGCGATCGCATGCGCGTCGTGGTCGTCGTGCCAGACGCGGCCGGGCGCGGCACGAACGCATTGCTGATTCGTCCGCCGCACCTGATCGAGCCGAGCTTCGGCGAGCCGAGCTGCCAGCGCCACCTGGCCGCGGCCCGTCGGCGCGGCACGGCGATCAGCCTCGCGCTACCACGGCTCGCGCTCGACGTCGACGACGAGGCGCGCCTGGCCCGGTTCGACGGTCGCCTGCTCGCGTCCTCATAATGTCTAATCACGCCGCGGCTTCGTCGACGAACAGCTCGACCCGGTCGCGGCCCTCGGCCTTGGCCCGGTAGGTCGCCTGATCGGCGAGTCGCAGCCCTTCATCCAGCGCGAGGTGAAGCGGCAGGCGGTAGGCGCCAATGCTGGCTGTGACGACCACGCCGTTGTAGCTGGCGGGCCTGACGCTGCGGACGGCAACGCGGACGCGTTCGGCAATCGCCGCCAGCTCTTCGTCCGAGGCGATCTCGGGCAGCACCGCGCAGAACTCCTCACCACCCAGCCGGGCGCAGAAGTCGCCAGGCCGCAGCGCGTGGCGGATTGCCTGACCCACGTCGACGAGCACACTATCACCGGCATCGTGCCCATAGTCGTCGTTGATGCGCTTGAAGTGGTCCAGGTCGATCATCAACACTCCGGGCCGCGCCGGCGCTGAGCCAAATACTTCGCGCAGCGCGTGCCGGTTCGGCAGCCCGGTGAGCGGGTCGCGTCGAGCGCGCGTCGCCTCCTCTTCGGCGCGCTGCCGTTCGAGCGCGGCCTCTTCGCGTGCCAGCGTCGTCGTCTCGTACTGATGGAACAGGCGCTGGCCAAGCACAGCCTGGGTGATGACGAGCAGCACGACCGCGGCCAGGAGGACCGGGTGCGCCCGCCACGCCAGCACCGCGAACAAGACGAGTAAAACTTCCTGGGTACGCAGCCAACCGTCATTCGTCAGCGCGAGGCGCACACCGTCGAGCCAGGATCGGCGCTGGCTGAGCGCCGCCATCGGGCCGACGAGCAAGCCATTGACCAGCCACCACACCGCGCCGGCGGCGAGTGGGTGCCAGGTCGGGTCCGCGAGCAACAGGCAGGCCGCCCATGCGGCAGCGGCGCTGGGCGCACCCCAGGCCACGTTGAACAGCGAACGCACCAGCGCCGGCCGGTGCCCGCCCGAGTTGGGCAGCGTGGCCAGCGCCAGCTTCTCGCCGAGGTGCGAAACAAGTGCGGCCGTGGGACCGACCAGCACGAGCACGGTCACCGTGGCGACGCCACCGTAGTCGAACGTCGGCGCCAGCGAATCGCGCCGGCGGCGGTACGCGGTCACGATCACCAGCAGCGCGTTGATCAGCGCGACCAGCAGCGGTACCGCGACGGGCAGCCGCGGCTGGTCGACGGTGATCGTCCAGGGCAGCACGAGCACCGCCAGCGCGATCGTGAGCGTCCACCACAAGCGCGCGACGAGCGGCATCATGGCCAGATCGGCGGCAAGCAGCCGCACTCCAGCCAACGGATGGCGTGGCGGTTCGGGACTCTGCGAAGGAGTCATGCGCGCGTGAAGCCTTACCTGAAGTATCGGCCACGATGGCTACACCATCAGGCCATGGCCCCTCCCCATGTGGGGGATGACAAATCCCCTCCCGGACGGATCCCACCTCAACCTGGGGTACAGATGATCAACCCAGGCATGGACGTCCCCTCGGGTGGCGCACCTGCCGAGTCTTTACCAAAGGAGCTGCCCCACATGCACCGCGTCACAAAGCTGGTCCGCGCCGTGCTGGTCCCGGTGGCGGCGCTGACCATCCTGGTCGCCAGTGCCGTGCCGGCGAGCGCTGCGTCGTTGCCGACGAGCGGCGTCGCGAGTCTGACGACACCGGTCTTCCGACTGCTCAGCATGAACTGGTAAGAACACACCAGCCGCCCGGGTGAATACTCACCCGGGCGGTCCTGTTTACAAGAAGCGCGTCGGCCAGATCATGGTGCGCCACATGTGCGCCACCGGACTGTTGTCGAACCCCAGCCCCTCTTCGGGCTGGCGGAAGTTGCGCCCGATGATGTCGACGAAATCGTCCAGGTTCACGACCGCGTTCGGATCGAATGCGTACAGGTCGTTGACGGTGATCAAGCGGCCGGTCATGTACCACTTGTGGTCGCGCGCCCGCCGATACTCCTCC
>DASXRR010000092.1:0-3864 GCA_036506475.1 Chloroflexota bacterium | reverse complement strand
CGGGTGGAAGGTGGCCAGGCCTCCCTCGTCCTTCGATGTATTGGGCGTTGCGGGCGGCGTCAGCTGGGCGACCACCCCTAGATGCTACTGCTCAGAACGGATGTTCTGCATTAATGACACGCTCACAGCGCCGCATGATCCGTCAGGCTCCGGTTCGGCCGAGTCGCGGATATTGTGGCTGGGCAACGAACGTGGAGCTAGTCGAAATCGAGCAACCCGACGATCCGCTGCTGGTCGGCGTGGCCGAGCTGATGGCGGTCACCTTTGTGGACCCGAACGTCGTGCTCGGCCTCGACCGTTTGCAAGAGTTCCTGGCCGCCAACGAACGCACCACGGAGCGCACCTTCCACGTGCTCAGCGCCGGTGATGACGAGCGTGTCATTGGGTTGAGCGTGTTCAGCTACGTGCCCGCGTCGAACCGCGGGTTTTCGGAGTACATCGTGGTCGGCCAGAGCGCGCGCGGCAGCGGTCTTGGCCGGCGGCTATTCGACCGGCGCAAGGCGATCCTTGACGCAGACGCTCGGCGCACCGCCCAGGAGCACTGCAGCGGATTGTTTATCGAAGCGTACAATCCGCTGCGCACCCAGCCCGAACACCTGTCCGCTGAGTTGGACACCGCGATCGATCCGATGGAGCGGCTACGGATTTTCGCGCACCTCGGCTTTCGGCGCGTCGATGTGCCGTACGTACAACCGCCGCTCGCGGCGGGCAAAGTTGCCGTCGACTATCTCGATCTGCTGTTTGCGCCCTGGGACGGGAACGAGCGCGATCTCTCTGGCCACGCGGTGCTGGATACAGTACGGCCGATCTGGGCCAGCTGGGCCCCCAACGAGTACCAGGAGCACCTGGCGCGGCTAGCCGGGCAGGTTGGCGAAGGTTCCGTTGCGCTACAGCCGCTCTTTCCCACGGCGCACTCCTAGTCATCCAGCGCACTCGACTGAGGGGGTGTACGGTGCTGCAATGCGGGTGGCAATTGTGGGTGGCGGGATTGGCGGCGTTGCCGTGGCCTATGCGCTGCTACGGCGAGGGATTGTCGCCCACGTCTACGAGCAAGCTCCGGCGCTCACCGAGGTCGGCGCGGGACTCGCGGTCCAGCCAAATGGCGTGCGCATGCTGCGGCAGCTGGGTCTGGGTGGCGAGCTCGTGCGCTGGGGCGCGCGATGGACCGACCCGCAGTTCCGCCATCCTGACGGCACGCTGGTCGCGCCGATGTGGCCGTCGCACCGCGCGCACGGCATCGAGGTGTACGGCATGCACCGCGCCGACTTGCTGCAAATGTTCGTCGACAGACTTCCGCAGGATGTGGTCCATACGTCACACCGGTGCATCGGGTTCGAGCAGGATGAGCGGCGCGCGATCGTATCGTTCGCCAATGGTGAACGGGTTGAAGCCGACGTCGTGGTGGCCGCCGACGGCATGCACTCGACGCTGCAGCACTACGTGACCGCGCCCTCGCCACCTCGCGCGGCGGGCTCGGTGGCCTACCGCGGCGTGATCTCGGCCGCCCGTGTTGACTGGCCAGCGGGTGCGATGCGCAACTGGCTCGGGCCGAGCAAGCACTTCCTGGTGTACCCGGTGCGTGGCAGCCAGCTCATCAATTACGTCGGGTTCGTGCCCACCGATCGGCAAACCAGGGAGTCGTGGTCGGCGCCTGGAGATCCGCGTGCGCTGGCGCGCGAGTTCGCCGGGTGGGATCCAATGATCGAAGCGATATTGGCCCACGTCGAGACCACGTTCTGGTGGGGTCTGTACGACCGCGAGCCGCTCGGGCAGTGGACGAATGGTCGGCTGACGCTCCTCGGCGACGCAGCGCACCCGATGTTGCCGCACGTCGGACAGGGCGCCAACCAGGCTATCGAAGACGGCGTGGTACTCGCCGCGCTGCTCAGCCAGAGCGCGCCCGCCAACGCGCCGCAAGCGCTGCGCGCGTACGAGTCGTTGCGCCGAGAGCGGACCGCGCGCGTGCAACGCAGCGCGCGCGTCAATGGCGTCCGCTACGATGCCGCCAGCGCGGATGTCGCTGCGCGGGACCGTCAGCTAGCCAATCAGGCCGAGGAGCGCGCCTGGATCTGGAACTACGATGCGCACGCGGAGGCAGAAGCGGCGAAGACCGGATTGAGGTCGAGGATGAGTGGGGTGTGATCGCTCAGACCCGTGGCAATCCAGTCATCACGTGTGCCAATCTCGATGGATTGCAAGTGGGGCAAGCTGGCCTGGGGCAAAAAGACGTAGTCGATGTGATAGGTCGGGCCATCTACTGACCGCGTGCGCCAGTAGAAGGTTGGGTGGCGTTCGGCACCCTGGGCCAGGCCCTGGAAGACGTGGTAGGCACTCACGAAGCCCATGCGCTCGAAGGTGGCGACAGTGTTGGCCTGATTCCAGGCTTTACCGGTCTTGTCCCAACGGATGTGGTTGTTGAAGTCGCCGGCGACGATCGACGGTCGGGCACACAGAAACTGCTCGTACACGGCCAGCGCGCGCAGGACCGGACCCACGGTCGCCACGGTCCGACCGGACAGACCGTGGTGCGCCCAGAGCGCCAGCAGATGGAAGGTTGAGTTGCCTGGTCCGTCGACCCGGACCGGCAGCGCGTACTGGATAGCCGGGTCGTACGCGTCATCTTGGGTGAGGCGGTACGATCCGAATGAAAACACAGCCAGCCCTTTGTTCGGATTGTCGCCAATCCACACAGCACCGGTTGGTATCAGGCCTGGCGCTTTGACACTGAGTATGTCCAGACTGGTGCACTCCGGAACGATCGCCAGGTCCGGAGTCAACGCGCGCAACGCTGCGAGCTTGCGGTGAAAGCCCGACCTGCAGTTCCAGGTCACCAGGCGCACGCATACGATTCTACGATTGAGTACCGCTGCCCGACGCGCCGAGACGGTGGGGATGCGTTCAGGTAGCGGCGCGGTGAAGTCCACAGTGCGTTGCCCGCGGTGCGGACGATCTGGTCCATGGTCAGACGGTTGGGGACAAACTGGCCGGGCTCATGTGGCTCGCTGGCAACCTGCATGAGCGATGGAGCGGCTTCCGCTGCCTCGCGCTAGACGTGCGTTCCGGCACGGGAAGTGTGAGAGGAGAAGGCGCGCCCGGGCCGGAGGTTCAGTGAAGGAGAGGGCTGAATCAGGCGCGCAGCACGGCGGCCCAGCGCGCGGCGGCGGTCGGGTCGCGCAGCCAGGGCTCGAAGCCCAGACGCAGGTAGGTGGCAATGGCTGGAGTGCGATGGTCGTCGGTGCGGAGGAAGACTCCGCGCTGGCCCATTGCAAGTGCACCGTGGAGGACGGCGAGGCAGACGAGGTAGCCGAGGCCATGGCCACGCTGCTCGGGCGTGACGGCGACCCAGCCGAGCTCGGCCGTTGGGGTGTACGCATCATGGGGGTGCAGCTCGAGCTGAGCGGTGGCGACCGGAGTCTCGCCATGCATGACGAAGTAGCTGTGCGCGAGAACGACCGATGTGCTGGGGCTGAAGTAGGGCGCGGCGCGCGCGTGGTTCCAGGTACCCAATTCGCCGTTGGCGGCCAGGAGCTCAGCCCAGGCGTCGACGTCGCCTGGCGCCAGCGGTCGCAGCGTGTAGCGGGCTGGTACGACCAACGGTGGCAGGCCGTGGAGATCGTGACGCATGTGCAATTGCGGCACGCTCCTGCGACGGCGGAGTTGCGCGATGAGCCTGTGAAACACGGATTTGTCTAGCTCATCATCGCAGGATAAAGAGGTAGTTGATTCTTTTGAAAGTATCTGCTTAGATACGAGCCGTGCTCGACGGCGTGGTCCTCAACGCTCTGGCCGATCCACGGCGGCGTGCCATCTTGCACCTGGTGCGCGACACCGAACGGCCGTCAGGCGAGATCGCCGCGCAGTTTC
>DASXRR010000091.1:0-16656 GCA_036506475.1 Chloroflexota bacterium | reverse complement strand
CTGTCAACATAGGCTTGGAGAGCAATGGTGCGTAGATTTCATCCTCGACCGCTGGTGCTGGTCGGCGTGCTTGCAGCGCTGCTACTGCCTGCGCCGCTGGCCGCGGCACAGTCCGCTTCGCACGTCCAGACCGATGCCCAGCACCTGGACAAGGTGGCCCAGGAGGTCGAGGACGCTGTCGTTGCCGCGAACTGGAGCACGGCGCGCTCCGACTGGCGCGAATTCGGCGACTTGTGGCTGGACGTCGAGGATGGCTTCCGCGACCTGTCGCGTGACGGCTACGCGCGCATCGAGACCGACATGGTTGCGGTGGGCGATGCGCTGCG
The DNA here is from genome assembly GCA_036506475.1 of Chloroflexota bacterium. GTDB lineage: Bacteria > Chloroflexota > UBA6077 > UBA6077 > CF-72 > CF-72. The sequence goes on along the minus strand of DASXRR010000091.1, from coordinate 16,330 downwards.
TGTCGATGCACCCGATCAGGTCGCGACGCGCCGAGCAGTGCAGGCGCTCCGAATCGAATTGGCGCCGTTTGTGGCCGAGACGGTGGGTGGCACGCCACAGCCGCAGCCGATTGCCGGCGCGCACGGCCTCGACGGACTGATGGACACGCTCGATCGAGCCATCGCCGCGGCTGAGCGGCGCGATGTCGAAGGCGCATTCAACGGCATGCGCTCCTTCCAGACGCAATGGCTCGACGTCGAAGGCCAGGTCAAGACGCGCAGCCCGCAGACGTATCGCTCGACCGAGGACAACATGGCTCGCGCGTCGGCGCTCTTGCGCTCGAACCCACCGGCGACGTCTGACGCGCTGGTCACGCTGCAAGCGATGCGCCAAGAGCTTGCGCCACTCGTCGACGAGCCTGCGCGCTACGGCGTGCTCGACGCGGCGATCATCCTGCTGCGCGAAGGGCTCGAGGCATTGCTGGTGGTCGCGGCGCTGCTGGCGTTCCTGTCCAAGTCCGGGCACGCCGACAAGCAGCGCTGGATCTGGACCGGCGCGGGCGTGGGCGTCCTGCTCAGCATTGGCGTCGCGTTGGTCATTCAGCGCGTGTTCTCGAGCGCAACGGCGGGCGCAAGCCGCGAGCTGGTCGAGGGGCTCACCGGGTTGGTGGCGGCGGCAATGCTGCTGTACGTCAGCTACTGGCTGCACTCGAAATCGAGCATGCGGGCCTGGCAGAAATACGTACGCGAGCGTACGTCGACGGCGTTGGCCGGCGGTGGCATGTTTTCGCTGTCGTTGATCAGCTTCCTGGCGGTGTTCCGCGAGGGCGCCGAGACGTCGCTGTTCTACATTGGCATCGCGCCGTCGATCGCGGGACAGGATCTGGCGCTCGGCATTGGCCTCGGCACACTGGCACTTACGGTAATCGGCGTGGTCATGCTCGTCTTCGGCGTGCGCATTCCGCTGCGGCCGTTCTTCCTGGTGTCCAGCCTGTTGCTGTACTACCTGGCATTCAAGTTCATCGGCACCGGTCTACACGCGCTGCAAGTAGCGGGTGTGCTGCCGGCCACGCCGGCCGCGGTACCCTCGTGGGACCCGATTGGCTTATTTCCGACGTGGGAGACGACCGTGCCGCAACTGGCCCTGCTGGTCATCGCCGCTGGCGTGCTGATCCTGTCGCGCACGCGAGCGCGTCTGGCACGCCTGGAGCAGGCAGTCACGTAACCGACTGGCAACACCTGGCGACGCTGCCGGGTGGCACCGTCGCCGGCCTGGCTTTGGCGCACGGACAGGTCTTCGCGGCCACGCCCGCCGGGATCCGTCGCGCTGTCGGCGGCGGCGAAACGTGGCACATCGCCGGCCTCGAGAGCCCGGTGCCGTTTGCGAATCTAGTGTGCGCTTCGCCTGCTGGCGACGTGCTGTTCGCCGGAGGTCGCGACGGGCTGTATCGCTCGACGGATGACGGCAGCTCGTGGACGCAGGTGCTGCGCAGCGGCAACGTCCTGGCCCTGGCCATTCCAGATGCGGAAACCGTTTTCGCGGGTACCGAGGCCGATGGCGTGTTGCACTCGACCGATGCCGGCCGCGCCTGGAGCGGCGTAAATCCGGGCTTGCTGGACCTGACAGTCCTGGCGCTGGCATTGTCGCCGCGGTTTGGCGATGACCGGATTGGGTTCGTCGCGACGGCGTCGGGCGTGTATCGCACGCGCAACGGAGGGCGCTCGTGGCGAGCGGTCGAACTTGGCGGCGATGACATCGCGGTCCAGGCTCTGGCCGTTTCACCTGGTTTTGAAGCCGACCGGCTCGTCCTGGCCGGGACCGAGGCTGACGGCCTGCTGGTCTCGCGTGACGCCGGCGACCGCTGGGAAAGTGTCGCGGCGCTGGCCGGGCAGGGCGTGACGGCGATCGCGTTTGCGCCCGGCGGTGCGATTGCGGCGGCCACCGAGACTGGCGTCCTGATCTCGCACGATGGCGGGCTTTCATGGCGGGGCGCAAACGGCGAGACGGGCCCGGTGCTGAGCCTGCTGTACCTGAGTGATGGGGTGCTGCTGGCGGGTCTGGCGCGCGGTGGTGTGGCGCGCCTGGCTGATGGTGCCTGGCGGTCAGTCGGCGACGGTTTGCGGGCGCGACTGCTCGTTGGACTCGCGGCTGCGCCGGGGGTGCTGGCGGCCGCGGACCTGCAGGGCGGCGTCGCGGTGTCGTCCGACGGTGGACTGACGTGGACCGAGAGCGACGGCACGCCGACATGGGCGATTGCGTCGACGGCGAGTGGCGCGTTGTTCGCGGCGACTGAGGACGGCCTGCGGCGGAGCGTCGATCGTGGCGCCACGTGGCAGGACGTTGGTGACGGCGTACCGCGTGTGTTGGGCGTTGCCGACGGATTGGTCGTTGCCTGGGCGGACGGGACGCTGAGGCAGACGAGTGACGATGCTGAGTCCTGGCGCCCTCTGAGGGGTCTCGACTCGGCTGACATCCTGTCGATTGCCGGCTCCCCCGAGGGCACGCTGTTCGTGGCGACGCGCGGTCCGAACGATGTCGTGGTGTGGCGCTGGACCGATCGCTGGCAGCGTTGGTTCGTCCAGGCCGGAGCGGCGGACGTGCTGCCGCTCGTGGTGCCGCCGACGCATCGGCTCGACGGGGCCGTCTTTGTCGGCTTGAACGGCCGCGTCTGGCGTCCGGCGCGCGACGCGCAGGAAATTCGCGGTGCGGAGCGTCGTCCGATGTGGCACAACGCCGTGCTCGGCGATGGAACCTTGCGCATCACCGCCCTGGTGATATCGCCCACGTACGAGGTGGATCGCACCATAGTTGCCGCGACCAGCGGCGGCGTGTTCGTCTCGCGCGACGCAGGTGTGCGGTTCGAGCCGTTCAGCGACGGATTAAGTCCAACGTCAGTGCTGGCGCTCGCCTACCCTGAACACAGACAACTCCACGCACTCGGGCTCGGCGGCACGGTATGGCGTCGAAGCTTCGTATAGAAGGAGGCCGCTTATGGTGATGCGCTCCATCAACCCGGCCACTGAAGAAGTGGTCGAATCGTTCCAAGAATTTTCGCTGGGACAGGTCGATTCGGCGCTGCAGGAGACTTACGAGGCGCAGCGACGGTGGCGTCAGACCTCATTCGGCGAGCGCGCATCGCGCCTGCAGGCCGCGGCGCGGCTGCTACGTTCGCAGAAACAGCGCTGGGCCGGGCTGGCCACGCTCGAGATGGGCAAGCCGATAATCGAAGCCGAAGCCGAGATCGAAAAGTGCGCCTGGAACTGCGATTTCTACGCCCAGCAGGCGAGCGAGCTCCTGGCCGACGAGGTTGTCGACACCGGGGCTGCTGAGAGCTTCGTCGCGTTCGAGCCGCTGGGCATTGTCCTGGCGATCATGCCCTGGAACTTTCCGTTCTGGCAGGTCTTCCGCTTTGCCGCGCCCGCGTTGATGGCTGGCAACGGGGCCGTGCTCAAACACGCTTCGAACGTGCCGCGCTGCGCCCTGGCTATTGAGGAGATCCTGGTTGCATCGGGCTTGCCGGCTGGGTTGTTCCGCACGTTGCTGGTGCCTGGGTCCGAGACCGAGCGGTTGATCGCCGATCCACGGATTGCGGCGGTGACGCTGACGGGCTCGAGCGAGGTCGGCGAGAAGGTTGCCAGCGCCGCCGGCCGCGTGATCAAGAAGCAGGTGCTCGAGCTGGGCGGCTCTGACCCGTTCATTGTGCTAGCCGACGCGGATCTGGAGGCGGCTGCCAAGGTGGCGGTTCGGGCTCGAAACCAGAACAACGGCCAGAGCTGTATTGCTGCCAAGCGATTTATTGTCGAGGAGCCCGTTGCGGACGAGTTCACGTCCTTGTTTGCTCGCGCGGTAGGGGCGCTGCAGGTTGGCGATCCGATGCAGCGGACGACCAATGTGGGGCCGCTTGCCCGGGCTGACTTGCGTGACGCCCTGGTGCGACAGGTCGAAGCGTCGTTGTCGGGCGGAGCACAGGTGGTGGTCGGCGGTCATGCTATGGCCGGCAAGGGCTTTTTCTACGAACCGACGGTCCTGGAAGGTGTGTCTGACACGATGCCCGCGTTTCGTGAGGAGACCTTCGGGCCGGTGGCTGCCGTGGTGCGTGCTCGGGACGCCGACGACGCCGTGCGGCTGGCCAATGACACCGAGTACGGCCTGGGCGCCAACCTGTGGACGCGCGATGTCTCGCGTGCCAAGCAATTGGCGCGTCGCATCGAGGCCGGCAGCGTGTTTATCAACGGCATGGTCGCCTCAGACCCCAGGCTGCCGTTCGGCGGCATCAAGCGCAGCGGCTACGGTCGCGAGCTGGGCAGCTACGGCATTCGCGAGTTCACCAACATTCAGACCATCGTGGTCGGCGCCACCAAGTCGCCCGCCGCGCCACCCTCCGAATAAGTTAGCTGGCGGCGCGCAGAAACGCCGCAACATCGGAGGAGGCTGCGCACCGGACTACCTTGGCACGATAGGGCGCCAGGGATCGTTCCGTGTGCGCGCGGGTGACGGTGCTGTCGGCGTCGGGGGCGGCGGGTGGACATAACGAGGCATCCACGTAGTAGCGGCGGGTGTAGCCCAGGAAGCGGACGAGCTTGAGGAGACCGGGGTGGCGGTTGGTGCCGGCGACTGTCGCGCGGACGTGGCGCAGGCAGATGCGCCAGGCGGCGGTGCGCCACGGGATGTCGAGCCAGACGATCGTGTCGGCGGCGCGCAGCAGGTCGTCGATCCACCACAGGTAGATGCCTTCGGTGATCCACGCCGGCCCGGCCGCGCTGGCGGCGACATCAGCCATCCGTAGTGCGAGGGGGCGTGGCATACCGGCGCCGCCGGCGTAGGCAACTTCATCGAGGTCGAATACAGGCGCATCCAAGCGCTGAGCAAGCTGGCGCGCGAGCGTCGTTTTGCCGCTGCCGGGGCCGCCAATTACGTGGACGCGACGCATTTTGCCTATAGGCTTTAAGTCAACCATGAGTCAGTTCAGCGTTGACGACCGTCGGCAGCTCGCAGAGACAGACGAAGTGCACGTCGGCAGCAAGCCGGGGCAGCGGATACCCATCTGGATCGTCGTGGACGGCGACCACGTCTATATTCGATCGGTGAAGGGCCCGGCCGGCAAGTGGTACCAGGCGCTCTCGACAAACCAGCCGTTCACCTTGCACGGGCCATCGAGCCAGTGGTCGATCGCCAGCGAGCCGGTCACCGATGAGGCCGAGATCAGCCGCGTCAACGACGCGCTCAATCGCAAATACCGCAAGCGCTGGCCAGGGCCGACCGATGCCATGCTGCGCCCCGAGGTGCTGCCCACAACGCTGCGCATTCAGCCCAAGTAACGTCGCCGCGAAACCGTGCTAGGCTGGCGAGCGTGCCAGTCGAGATCGACCACATCGCATTGCAGGCGCACGCCGCTGGGGCATCGGCGCACGTCCCGGGTCGGTGCTCGGTGTCGAAGTGACGACTCGCTGAGCCAGCTGAGGGACCCGATGGACGAAGAGCCAGCCATTCCGGGCGAGGAGCCGGAGCTGCGTATGTTCGTCATTGCCGATCATGCCGCGACCGCGCCGGATGGCAAGCTGTACTTGAACGGAGCTGGCGTCGACCAGGTCGTCGTGCTGGAGTCAGCGCGGCGGCTGCCGACGCCGCTCTACCTGGCGATTCGCATTCGCGTGCCGTGGAGTATGACCTCGGAGTCGCTGCGACTGCGCGTGCGCGCGCTCGACTCGGACCGACGCCCATTCGGCCCCGATCCGCTCGTCGATGGCCAGATGGAGGTCGGTCGGGCGCCCGGCGCGCGGCCCGGTGACGAGATGGCCTTCAACGTGGCGGTCCAGATCTCGGGCATGCCCATTCCGGAGTCCGGACCGATCCATTTTCATCTGGAGCTGGCTAACCAGGTCCTGGCAGTCCTGCCGTTGAAAATCAACCTGCGCAACTCAATGTGAGGTGAAACCATGGCCGATCCGGTGACCGAATTCGAGCTGTATCGTCAGGAGCTGCTGGCGGCCCTGGGCGATGACAATCCGGTCGACGTGCTGCGCAACACGCTGGTCGAAATGGAGCGTTTGCTGAGCGGTGTCCCAGAGCGCGCGCTGAACCATCAGCCCGAGCCAGGTGAATGGTCGCCGCGTGAGGTGCTGAGTCACCTGGCTGATAGTGATCTGGTGACGGGGATCCGAATCCGGATGATTGTCACCCAGGATCGACCGGTGCTGGTCGGGTACGACCAGGAGGCGTGGACCAGCCGCTTCGGCGGACTGGACCCGGAGGCGCACGACACGGTCGAACGCTGGCGTGTACTGCGCAAGGCCAACGTACGCATCTATGAATCGCTTCGGGAGAGCGATTGGCCGCGTGTCGGCGTGCATACCGAACGCGGAGAAGAGTCGGTGTTACTGACGATCCGGCTCCAGGCCGGACACGACCGGGTGCATCTGGATCAGTTACGGCGCGGCCTGGCCGCAGGCGCGGCGCTCGCGCGCTAAGTCGACGGGGCCGCGCGCTTGGAGCCGGAGCTGAGCACGGCGATGTAGTAACTGCACTCCAGCCATTCGCCGATCCCGACAGTAATCGAGACCGCCAGCAGCCAGTTGATCTGGGCGAGCCAACCGGCGACGGCTCCCAGCAGGGCCACGACGACCGCGATGCGTCTGAAGCTGTAGACATAGGTGAAGGCTGGTTCGAAGTTGGTCTGCTTCATGACCACACCATCGCACCAGCTGCGCTGCGAGTCGATTACCTCGGAGGTCATGTCCGGACGCCAGCTTGCGTACCCTGAGCTGAAGTGAGCGATGCGGCGCGGAGGCTGGTCAGAGAACCCGGCGCGGACGATCCGCGCCAGTACGCCGAACGCGTGCATCGCCTGGCGTGGTGGTACATCGGGTTGTTCGTGCTGTCGCTGGTCGGTATCGGCCTGCTCATCTGGCGCGCACAGTTGTTCGTGACACTGGCGCAGCGCAGCAACGTCGAAACGCTCACGCTCGCATTCCTGCTGGTCTTCTTTGCCTACCTGACGGTGCTCAGCGTGCGTGGCGCTCTGGGCGCGCTTCGCCTGGCCGGGCTGTCGATCGGACGCGACTGGCTCGAGCAGCAGCGGCGCAAGGCGGAGGCGCTCGGCACCAGCCGTAGTGCGCCGCACGTGGTCGACCTCAACGTGCTGCTCGAGGTGGAGGATCGACCCGGCCAGCCAGTGCAGCTTGTGGTCGCCGATCGCGCTGGCGCGATGGGCCGCGTGACCATCGACGGGGCCCGCATGCGCTACCAGTGCGAGCGCGGCGATGGGTCGAACGACGTCCTGGCGTTTATCGAAAGCCAGGTCACGCGCATGCTGCGCGAGCGCGGCGACGACTTCAGCGTCGACATCGTGGTGTGGAAGAACATCGACGACGAGGCGGCCGAGCGCTACCACGGCATGGTCGAGTTCGCGCGCAACCTGGAGCGTCAGCTCGACAAGGGCGATCTGTGGCCCAAGGTGCGACTCAGCCCCCAGGAAGTCGCGGAGCTGGAACGTCGCCTGTCGGCGATCTGTCCGGCGCTACGCGACGAAGGCTTTCTGCCCCAATGGGATTACGCCGCCGAACACAAGCTGCCGATCATTCCCGAGCCGCTTGGCCTGGTGACGCTGAGTCGGAGCTACGATCGCGTCGACCCCGCGTCGTCGATGGGCTGCGCGGTGCTCGTCGTGGCCGTGGTCGTCGTCATCCTGGCGCTGTTCATCTTCATTCCGCCATGGGTGCCGGGTCTATGACGCGCGTGGCGCTGGTCGGGTTAGTGATGGCCGGTGTCATCGTCGGCTTGTGGGTGAGCCAGTGTTCTGGACCCCGGCCAGAGCTGGTCGGTGCGCCGGTTTTGCGTGCTCCGACGCAGCCGGGCGCGGGGTATCACGTCGAGGCCGTGGTGCGCAACGCCGGGCCGGGTCACGGCGAGGTGCAGATCGTGGCGCGTTTGCGCGATCGGGCCACGGGCCGAACCTATCAGCGCGACGAGACGGCGCAGCTCGAAGCGGGTGAGCAGGCGGGCATCGTGGTCGAGATCTTCGCGCCGCCGGCGGACTACGAGCCGCAGGTCGAGGTGACGTACCCGCCTGGGTAGTCAGTTGTCATCCTTCGGCTCGTTCCTCCCTCAGGATGACAAAATCAATGTTGTGTCACCCGTATCTGGCAAACGCGTGCGGCGTGTCGAAGACCCGCGCTTGCTCACCGGGCGCGGCCAGTACGTCGAGGACGTGCAGCCGGCCGGGCTGCTGCACCTCGCCTTCGTGCGCTCGCCCCATCCCAGCGCAAACGTAACGCGGATCGACGTCGAGGCGGCACGACAGGCGCCCGGCGTCGTCGCGGTCGTGACTCACGACGACGTCGCGCAGGTTGGCGACGTGCCGAGCCTGCCCCTGCCGTTTGCCAAGCGTCCGCCGTTTCCCGTGCTTGCGCGTGGCTATGTCGCCGCCGTCGGCACGCCGGTCGTGGCGGTGCTGGCCGGAACCCAGGGCCAGGCGCGTGACGCGGCCGACCTGGTCGAAGTCGAATACGATCCGCGACCGTCCGTGGCGTCGGCGGAAGCAGCGCTCGAGCCCACGGCGCCGCGCGTCCATCCCGAGCTCGACAGCAACGTGTGTTTCATGCTGCCGCGCGGCGGCGGCGACGTCGAGCGCGCCTTTCAGGAAGCGGATGAGATCGTGCGGGTGCGCATCGACAATCCACGGGTGGCGCCGATTCCGCTCGAGCCGCGCGGCATTGTCGCAGTGCCCGAGTCGACGAACGGGACGCTGACAGCGTGGATCTCGACGCAGAATCCGCATGGCACGCGCAGCGATCTGGCCAGCGCGCTCGACATCCCGCCCGATGCATTGCGCGTGATCGCGCCGGATGTCGGCGGAGGCTTCGGCGCCAAGAGCGGTGCGGGTCCGGAGTATCTGCTCGCGTGCTACCTGGCGCGCACGCACGGCCGGCCGGTGAAGTGGGTGGCGACGCGCAGCGAGGACATGCAGGTCACGACGCAGGGTCGGGACATGGTCATGCACGTCGAGCTGGCCGCCAAGCATGACGGCACGCTGACCGGCCTGAAGGTGCGCAACATCGCCAACCTGGGCGCGTACCTCTATTCAGCCTCCGCGGTGCCGCCCATGTTCGTCTTGAGCATGGCGTCGGGCTGCTACCGCATCCCGAATGTGAGCGTGCAAACGCTGGCGGTGTTCACCAATACACCCGCGACGGGGCCGTACCGTGGCGCGGGTCGGCCGGAGTCGGTGATGGCGCTCGAGCGCGCCGTCGACGCCATGGCGCGTCGATTGGGCATGGACCCGGTCGAGCTACGGCGCAAGAACTTCATCCCGCCGGATGCGTTCCCGTATACGAACGCCCTTGGCACCGAGTACGACTCGGGCGACTACGGTCGTGCGCTCGAGCGCGCGTTGCAGCTGGCTGACTACCCGGCCCTGGTGCGCGAGCGCGATGCCGCGCGGGCTCGTGGTGAGCTGATGGGCATCGGGTTCTCGACGTTCGTCGAGCCGAGCGGCAGCGTCGGCGGTGAGACTGGTCTGCTGCGTATCGCCGAGGATGGTCGGGCGACGCTGGTGACCGGCTCGCACAGTCATGGGCAGGGTCACGAGACGTCTTTTGCGCAGGTCGTCGCGGATGAGCTGGGTATGCCAATGGAGCAGGTGCGGGTGGTGCACGGTGACACGTCGGCGATCGGCTCGGGCATTGGTACCTTCGCCAGCCGCAGCATGATCCTTGGCGGGGGGGCGGCCATCGAGGCCTCGCGCAAAGTGCTCGACAAGGCGCGCCGCATCGCGGCGCATCTGCTCGAGGTCACGCCCGATGATCTGGAACGGGCCGATGGCACGTTTTCGGTGGCTGGGGCACCAACGCGCAGTGTGTCGTGGCAGGAGGTGGCCGCCGCGGCCCACGCCGTGGATCGCTTGCCTGACGGCGAGGAACTGGGACTGGAGGCCGAAGCCCGTTTCGAGCCCGGGCGTGAGCTCTGGCCATTCGGTACGCATATCGCCGTGGTGCGGATCGATCGCGAGACGGGCCAGGTACGCATCGTTCGGATCATCGCCGTCGACGACTGCGGCACGCTCATCAATCCGCTGATCGTCGAAGGTCAGGTGCAGGGTGGGATAGCCCAGGCGGTCGGACAAGCGGTCGCCGAGCAGGTTGTATTCGACGCCGACGGGCAGATGTTGACCGCGTCGCTGGGCGACTATGCCGTTCCACGCGGCGAAGCCATGCCGCCGCTGGTGCTCGACCATACGTCCACGCCGAGTCCGCTTCATCCGCTCGGGGTGAAGGGCGTCGGGGAAGCTGGTACGAACGGCTGCCCGCCGGCGATCGCCAACGCCGTGCTCGATGCCCTGATGCCTCTGGGGATCACGGAGTTGGACATGCCCTATACGGCGGCGCGCGTGTGGGCGGCGATGCAGGCTTTCTCAGGCGGTTCCAAGGTTGCTCTTCGATAGTCGATGGCATGCGCATCACCCGCCACTTGCTTCTCGCCGTCGGCATTGCTGTCATGGCGCTTTTGCCTGGCCTCGCGTTCGCCCAGTCGACGCCTGAGTCACGGTCTTTTCCAGATACGGGCTACACGATCGCGGACGACGCGATCTGGGCATTTTTCAATGACCATGGCGGTACGGCCACGTTTGGCCAGCCGATCTCACGCGAGCTGACCTTGTTGGATTCGCAGGTGCAGCTCTTTGAGAACGCTGCATTGCAAGTTGGGCCTGATGGCTCCGTCTCAGTGCTACCACTGACCGGGGTCGGGTTCTTGCCGTTTTCGGCGTTTGATGGCCTGTCAGTGCCGGGTATCGATCCGGCGGTGTCGTTCGTGGCGCCCAAACCCGATCAGGCCAATTACGCTGCGCGGCTGGCTGCGTATCTGACGGCGACTGTCTCGCCGCGGCTCGCGTCGGTGTATGCGAGTGATGTGTGGGGCATGCCGACGTCGACCCTCAAAGCGGACCCGCATAACCCGAACTTCGTCTACCAGCGCTTCGAGAACGGCATTCTGATGGCCGACCTCAGCACCGGCAGCGCCGGCCCGCTCGCCATGGGCAGCTATTTCAAAACCGTCCTGACTGGCCAAAACGTTCCCGCCGACCTCGCCGCCGAGGCCGCAACGTCCCCGTTCTACAAACGATTCGTATCGAACGAGGCGTTCACGCCCGACCTCGGCTAACGCCCCAGCGCCAGCGCCGTGGTAGCCCCAGCAGTCACGTTGCCCGCTGGATGGCTCGCCAAGCGCGAGATGGTTGACCACGCTGGAGCGACCGAGGTGACCCCGTGCGGACTGGTCAAAGGGCCAGGGCCGGGCCTGGCCTGGCGACGGGACATTTTTCGTCCGCCAGGCGCCATCCTGTGGTCATACCTCTTGAAGGAGCCAAACGTATGTCCACCGTGATAGCGGCAGCTGGCAATAAGCGGATCGTGTGGCTCCTGACGGGCAGCCTGGCATTGCTCATGACCGGCTACGGGATGGTCTTCCCGGTCTTTGCTCGGCGTCTGGCCGAGCTCGGCGCGGGGGTCGATGCGCTGGGCTATATGGCGGTGGCGTTCGCTGTCGGCCAGCTGATCGCGGGACCGCGCCCATGGGCGCGCTGGCCGATCGTATCGGGCGGCGGCCGCTGATCCTGCTGGCGCTGGCCTGGCTGCCCGAGACTCGGCCGGTGCGCAGGGCATTGCACGGACTGCGCTAGGCGACGCCAGGTCTGCGCGGGATCGCCTCGCTGCCGCGGCCGTATGGCGTGCTGATCACGCTGCTCGTACTCGATTTCCTGTCGGTGTTCCTGTTCGCCTTCGTCGAGCCGCAGTTGGCCTTCTATCTCTATGGCACGCTCGGGTTTTCGACGACGTCGTTCGGCCTGATCGTGGGCGCCTACGGGCTGGCGATGGTCATCGGCCAGGCCGCGCTCGGTCATGCCGCCGATCGCTACGGTCGACGACTGCCCATCGCCGGCGGGCTCGTGCTGCTCACGTCGTTCTATGGTGGACTGGTCGTTCTGACCGATCTCGGCCCACTGCTCGTCGCGACGCTCGTCGCGGGTGTCGGTGGCGCACTCGTCGGGCCATCGCTCAGCGCGGCGTACCTCGACATCACGCCCGAGGCGAATCGCTCGGCCGTCATGGGCCTGAAGGGCTCGGCCGCGGCGCTCGGCGGTGTCGCCGGGCCGCTGTTGGTCGCGGTGGCGAGCGCATGGATCGCGCCCCAGGGCATCTTCGCGGTGTCGGCCGCGTTGGCCGTCGTCGCGGCCGTGGTCGCGTTCGTGGTGCTGCGCGATCGGCTCGCAGAGCACGAGGACGACCCGCTCCGCGAGCCTGGCGGCTCACTTCGGGAGCCCCAGCCAGGCGTCGTTCCCGCTGGTGTCCTACAGGCTGCGCAAAGCTGACGCTGTGTACTCGTCGGCCGGAAAGAAGGATTCGATCGCCAGCTCGGCGACGGTGATGTCGATCGGCGTACCGAAGCTGGCTACGATGCTGAAGAAGGCCAATTCGCAATCACCGGAGCGGATGCGCAGCGGTACTACGACCGCGCTGTGCGGGCTCTCGCTGGCATCGGCGTCGTCGTCAGCGTAGGAACGCAGCTCGGTGTACAGCTTGGCCAGCTGGTCGTCCGCGGTCAGCTCGATCTGACGGCGCAGCCGGTGCAGGAGATGGCGTCGCCACTCGGACAGGTTCACGATGCGCGACGCCATGCCGCGCGGATGGAGGCTCGCGCGCAGGACGTTGATCGGCGGTTCGAGCAGCTCGGGCGGCAGCTGATCCATGAAGAAGCCGACACTGCGATTAGCCTCAACCAGGTTCCAATGGCGGTCGACGACGACCGCCGGGTACGGCTCGTGGCCGGTCAGCACCTGACGGATGGCATCGCGCACCGCGGCCATGTGCGGCGAGTCGACGGGCGTTTCGGCGTACGTCGGGGCGAAGCCTGCGCTCAGCAACAGCTCGTTGCGGTCGCGCAGCGGCACCTCGAGCTGGTCAGCCAGCCGCAGGACCATGTCGCGACTGGGACTGGCGCGGCCCGTCTCGACGAAGCTCAGGTGACGCGTCGAGATCTCGGCCAGCAGCGCCAGGTCGAGCTGGCTCAAGCGGCGGTGTTCGCGCCACTGGCGCAGACGCTCGCCAATCGATCGCTGGGCCATCACGCGCTCACCGTACGTTGACTTGAATACGTTGTGCCATTACCTCGGAGGTAATCGACGCGCCACGTTGGCAATGGCATTGTGCGAGGCATGGAACATCACGGACAGTTGTTGCGTCTGGCGTTGCGCATCGACGCCATCGTCTCGGCCGCCTTCGGCCTGCTGGTGCTGCTCGGCAGCCTGATCCTGCCCGATCTGCTTGGGCCGCCGAGCCGGGTGTTCTGGGTGATCGGCGGCGTGGTGCTGGTCTATGCGGCCGGGCTGTGGAGTGTGCAATCGCGGGCGTTGATCAGTGCCGCCGCGGGCTGGTCGGTGGTGGCGCTGAACCTGGTCTGGGCCGTTGCCAGCGTCGGCACAGTGGTGCTGGGTTGGCTGCCACTGACCGGACTCGGTATTGCCTTCGTCCTGCTCCAGGCGGCCGTGGTCGCCGGGTTGGCCGACCTCCAGTTCGTCGGAGTCCGGCGCGCGACGGCCTGGAGGGGGCTAGCGCCGGGCCAGTAGATGCTCGCCTCGCGGCGGAGCAGGTCGGCCTCGATCAGCTCGCGGCGCAGCGTCGCGACATCCAGGATGATGGCGTTTGAGGATCTCGTTGACCTCGCCCTCCGTGTAGCGGACGTCGGGTGCGAATCGTCGCGGCTGACGGGTTCCGCTTTCGGCGGTTGTGGTAGATGCAATCGGTTGGGCACGACGGCGGCGAGCCGAATGCGGCGGCGTCGGCGTGGGTACCATTGGCCCGCGAGAGGGGATCAACGAACCGCTTATGACTCATGCGCCCACAAGCCTGCGCTTCGAAGTAGCTGAAGGTTGGGAGCAGCTCCCCACGGGCTGGGACCACGCCGACGTGGCCGGCGTCGCCGTCGACAGCCACGACAACGTCTACCTGTTCACGCGCGCCGACCATCCGGTCATCGTCTACGACCGCAATGGCACGTTCCTCAGGTCATGGGGCGAAGGCATCTTCACCCGACGCACGCACGGCATCTCGATCGGTCCCGATGACATGGTCTACTGCACCGACGACGGCGCGCACACCGTCAGCAAGTTCACGCCCGACGGCCTGCTCGTGTTCACGCTGGGCATCAGCGGCCAGGCCTCGGACACGGGTTATGACGGGCGCGATCCGGCCACGATCCAGCGCGCGGGTCCGCCGTTCAATCGGCCGACGAACCTGGCCGTGGCGCCCTCGGGCGACCTGTTCGTTTCAGATGGCTACGGCAACGCGCGCGTGCATCGCTACTCGAGCGATGGCCAGCTGGTGCAGTCGTGGGGCGAGCCAGGCAGCAAGCCCGGCCAGTTCATCACGCCGCATGGCATTGGCGTCGCGGCCGACGGTCGGGTGTTCGTATGCGATCGCGAAAACGACCGGATCCAGATCTTCTCGGCCGCGGGCGAGGTGCTCGACATCTGGGAATCGGTCCAACGGCCGTGCCAGGTCTTCATGGCCAGCGACGGCTCGGTCTATGTGGCGGAGCTGCCGTGGCGGCCGGGCAACGTGTCGGGTCGGCGCGGGCGCATCGAGACCTATGAGCCAGGCCATCTCGCCGTCCTCGACAAGAGCGGCAAACTCGTGGCGCGCGTAGGCGACGATGGCGATCCATGCGCCGTCGGCAACTTCGCGGCGCCGCATGGCCTGAGCGTAGACTCGCACGGCGACGTGTACGTCGCCGAGGTCAGCGGTACGTTCGCGGTGACACCGGGCCACGTCCCGGCGGGCTGCCACACGCTGCAGAAGCTAGCCCGCCACTAGCGCTTGTCATCCTGAGGCGAGCTCCGCGAGCCAGAAGGATCCGCGTCCCGTGACCGCCAGGGCAAGCGGATCCTTCGCAAGCTCAGGATGACAAACGGCGCTCAGGATGACAGCCTAACGGCCGATACTCAGTCGTGAGCGCGACCCTCGGCCTTGTGCTGGTCCTTGCCTTTGGCCTGGGCTCCTTCGTACTTGGCTGGCTGGTCGGATCACGGCGTCAGCAGCACGTTGAGCAGCATCGGCTCGATCGCTTGCAGGACCAGTTCATCGCCACAGTCAGCCACGAGGTGCGCACGCCGCTGACCTCGATCAACGGCTCGCTGGCGCTGCTGACGGCGGGTCTGCTGGAACGTCAGCCGGAGCGTGCCGGGCGCATGCTGCGCATCGCGGCCACCAATGCCGATCGCCTGGTCCGCCTGGTCGACGATCTGCTGGACGTCGAACGCCTCGGATCAGGACGGGCTACACTCGACCTCGGGGACTGCTCACCCGCGGCTGTCGTCGAACGTGCGACGCGCGCGATGCTCGGCGTGGCGCAACAGCGGCACATCGTGCTGTTGATCGAGTCGGCCGTCGAGCCGACGCGCCGATTGCGCGCCGACACGGACAGACTCGAGCAGGTGCTGCGCAACCTGATCGACAACGCGCTCAAGTACTCGCCGTCCGACACCACGGTCCACGTGCGCGTCGAAGCAAGCGACAAGGACGTGCGCTTCAGCGTGCGCGACCAGGGCGCGGGCATCGCGCCAGACAAGATCGCGCTGGTCTGGGAGCGCTTTCAGCAGGCTGACATGTCGGATGCGCGCCCGGCCGGTGGCGCCGGCCTGGGACTGGCCATCAGCAAGGGCATCGTCGAGGCGCATGGCGGCATGATCGGCGTCGATAGCGCCGGCCCAGGTGGCGGCAGCACGTTCTGGTTCGTTATCCCGGGCAATCAGTCGCCGTCCCCATAAAGTCCAGCGTGCCGGTGGTCGGATTTCGTAGCTCGTTGCCGCGGTTGTAGAAGTAGATCGCGTACCACTCCGGGTCGACGGCGGGACTGGTCACGCTGATGCCGTTGGCGTTGGCGCGATCGCTGGCGACCAGACGGACCGGGTAGACATCGTAGATATCGAGCTCGACGTTGTTCTGGTCGCCAGGCTGCATCGTCCAGGTCGCGGTGATCGTGCCGCGGGCGTTGGTGCGGATCCAGACCAGATAGCCCCGATTGTTGTCGAGCGGCGGCACGGTGAACGTGCAGTGCACGATCGGGTTCGGTGTCGCTGTGGGTGTCGGCGTGACCGTCGGCGTGCTGGTGGCTGGGACGACGGTCGGCGTGGTCGTCGCGGGCAGCGCAGTCGAGCTCGGCGTGGGCAGTGGTGTGGACGGCACGATCGTCGCCGGCACCGGCGTCAGCTGCGGCACGAAGAACGTCGCGCTGGCGGTCATGCGCACCGCGCCACCCGCGCCGCCCCAGGCGTTGCGCAGCACGGGCGTCAACAGCGCA